>NZ_JBIRAW010000034.1:0-113363 GCF_044326315.1 Actinomadura sp. 9N407
TCCTGGCTCAGCGGCTGCCGCCGCCTGCACCGCCGCTACGAACGCAAACCCGAGCACTTCCTGGCCTTCGTCGGCATCGCCGCCACCCTCATTTGCCACCGCCAACTCACCAAATGAGATGCCCTCTTAGTACCTCGCCACCTCGCCACCTCGCCACCTCGCCACCTCGTCGACGCCACGTTCCACTTTTAAGAGCCTCCGCAGGGGTACACCGGCTCGCCTCCGCACGTTCACCGGTGAGGGCTCCGGCAAACGACAGCGTGAGGGCCGCGGCTTCCCCTTCGCGCCGGCCTGGTCGTGGCCGGTCGATGGCCCATAGGCCATCCAGAAGGGGCTGCCGGCGGGAGACGGATGTCCCCTATGGACATGGAGCGGCCTGATCGATGCTGTTTGACGTTTGGGCGGCGGTACCAGGACCTGGTAGTTCTCCCGTGCAACGTCGTATTTGAGGCATCGGATGCGCGAACCTGGTCCTGCCTGGGGGCGTCCAACCAAGGGCACCGTTACAAACACGCAGGAGGACGTTGATGCATCCCATGTCTCGCGAGCGCTTTTACAATGGCTCCGTGCGCCCTTCCAGTATTACGCTCGCGTTCGGAGTCATGCTGGTGGCCGCCGGTCTGGCTGCGTTTAGTTTCTTTCTGAAATTTGTTGATCTGTACATTAGCGCCCCCGTCCAAGGATTCGAGTTCGTCGGCATGGCCTTTCTTCTGTTTGAGATCGGCCTGTGGTGCCTCATTGCCGCTCATACACGTCAAGGTCGACCCTATGTCCGCATCGCCGCCAGAATCCTGTTCGGTCTGTTCACCGTATGGACGGTCTTGGTCGTCATCACGATCGTCTCCAAAGCGGTGTCCAAGTACGACTATGGGACGAAGTTTTACATCGACCACAGCATCACCGTTCTCATCTGGGTCTGCGGTCTGATCGCCCTTATCTTGATGTGGAAGCGGGATTCGAGGGCATTTCTCACCGCCTCCATCGCACCGGACGAACCCAGAACCTCTTGACGCAGGACCCACTTATCCGAGGGCAAGCGGAATCGGAGCGCAGGGCCGGCCACGGCCCGCGCACCGGAAGCCGCGCTGCGTGCACCACCACCACCGTCCCCGGCGGTTCTTTGTATTCGATCCATGGGAGCGGGCTATGCGTTACATCGCCCATTCTTTTGCCCCAGACGCTGACGTCGGTGCTGACGACACGCTCGGATGATCCTGGAAAAGGGGGCGCGGGCTGTGCGGTGCTGATCAGGGGATCTGCGAGGGGACGGTCCTGGACGTCGCCGATCTTGCCGGAGATCGCCGGAGGCGTCAGCGGTCTCCGGGCTTCTTCCAGAGAACAAAGTAGAAGCGGACGTTACGCACCACCTTCGTCTTGTCGTCGCCGTACTTGATGCTCTGAGTGCGGAGGTAGCCATAGCGCTCTTCGCTGGAGCGCAGGCAGAAGCTGGTGGGCCGTTCGAACCGGACGGGTTCGATTGCGGGTACCCAGCGGTCCTCCCCGAGGCTCCGGCAATCCGCGAGGGTCGGAGCCTTCGTCCCCGGGATCAGAGAGAAGGTGGCTGTGTTCATACCGCCGATCCCGTCCGTATTCCGCCATGCAAGGTCGCCCTTATCGCTACCGAGGGGGAAGTGTCCATTCTTGAGGGCGTCAAGGTCGTATTCACGCTCGAAGTCGGAACTGCTCATCTCCACGCTGCCCGTCTCATGGATGGCACCGACGGGCTCGCCCGGCCAAGAAGGCCCAGGTGTGGAGACGCCGGGTGTGTCGGAGGCCGGGGACGGACTCGGGGCCGCGGCCGCAGGCGTGGTCGCCTGGACGTTGCCGGCCGTGGTTCGCGGAGTCTCTTCACCGCCCCCGCGGAGCAGCGCGACGCCGCCGACGATGACGCTGAGCGCCACTGCACCGGCGGCGATCGGGAGAAGCAGGGATCCAGGTCCGCGAGGTGCCCGCAGCGGGGTCGTGGGAACGGTCTCGTAGGCGGCCAGGCCGCTGGTGATCGCGGCCGGGACCGGCCCGGGGTCCGGCGCCCGGAGCTCCGCGACGATCGCGTGGAGTTCGGGCCGGCTCCGCGGGTCCTTGGCCAGGCATCGGGACACGAGCGTGCGGAGTTCCGCCGGGCAGCCGGTCAGGTCCGGCTCTTCGCGCGAGATCCGGAACAGCACAGCGGCGTCGGGGCCCTCGCCGAACGCGGGACGTCCGGTGGCGGCGAAGAACGCCAGGGAACCCAGGGCGAAGACGTCGATCGCAGGCGTCGGCGGACGGTCGAGCGCCTGCTCAGGGGACATGAAGTGCGGCGACCCGATCCGTACGCCCGTCCTGGTGAGCGGGGTGGCGTCGGCGGCCCGGGCAATGCCGAAGTCGATGACGCAGGGGCCGTCGGCGGTCATCAGCACGTTCGAGGGCTTGAGGTCCCGGTGGACGACCGCCGCCGCGTGTATCACCTGCAGCGCCTCGGCGACCCCGGCCATCACCGCGCGGACCGCCGGGAGCGGAAGCGCCCCGTGCTCGGCGACGACCCGGCTCAGCGGAGGACCGGGCACGTACGCCGTGGCCAGCCAGGGCCGGGGACCGTTCGGATCGGCGTCGATGAGCGGCGCGATGCGCGGCCCGAGGACGCGCTGCGCGACCGCGACCTCGTGTACGAAGCGGCGCCGGAACTCGGGGTCGTCGGCGAACTCCGGCCGGATCACCTTGATCGCCAGCCGCCGTCCGCTCTGCGTGGTCGCCAGGTAGACGCGGCCCATCCCGCCCGCACCGAGCCGGGCGATGATCTGGTAGCCGCCCAGTTCGCGCGGGTCGTCCGCCTCGAGGCGCTGGAACACCGGCTCGGACGGCGGGAAGTCATTCATCTTCGACCTCGGAAAGTTCGGCGATTCGCGTGCCATGGCTCGGCCTAGGCGTAGGACATGGCACCCGCCCAACAATAGGATGCCCCAAACACAAATGTACGGGACGTCACTGGGATCCCCGTGCACGGTGAGGCATGTGCAGGTGGTCTGTCTTAACGTCGGCTCCTGATTAGGCCCGTCCCGATCTGACCGCACAGCGCGTCGCCTTCCTCCAGAACGAGGGGAGTTGACAGCGGCGATGACGGCAATGGAGGTTTACGATCACTGGCACGGACGATCGAGCGCACACGGGTTCACCTGCGGTGCGATCACGGGACGCCGACCGTGTGCAATCAGCTGGCAACTCGTCCTCGGCGGCGTTCTAGGCCCGGTCTCGGTACGGAGGTCGGCTCGTGGATCATGATGGACCAGGTGGAGAGACGGTTTCGGGCAGGTGCCCGCCGGCTGTCATCACATGTTCCATGCCGGGTGCCGCTGGTCGCGGAATATGCGCGGAATGGAATCCGGAGCGTTTCCGCAGGTCCATCCGGGAACGGCGAAGCGATACCGGAATGCACCAGGGACCCCGCGAGATAGCCGAGCCCACCGGTGCTCGCGACGCCGTACCGGTCGCCTGGCTCCACCGGTCGGCGGTCTCGGGGGTACGTGCCGCCGTCGTCATGCCGTCCAGGTGAGCACGAAGTCGCCATCGTCGAAGCCCACCGCTACACCCCGCAGCCGCGTCGGCCAGGACCGCTCAGGCGCCAGGGCGCGAACCAGGTCGGCCGCGTACTCCAGCATCGCAGGGGCGCCGTTCCCAGATCGCGCGTCAAGACCAGGCATGTGGAGATAGCGGTTTCCGGCCACCACTCGGGGCCGCACGCCCAGCCAGGCGGCGGGCTACTCAGCTTGCCGGGCGCGGCGTCTCCGATGAACGGCCGCTCCGGCCCTAGGACCAGGATCCGGGATATATGCGGGATGGTCCGGAGCCGCCGACCCGGTCAGTGGCGTTCCTGCACAGGTCAGCGAGGGTGACGCGGGAATCGGCGGTGAGTTGCGTTCCGTCGGCTTCAGTACCTCGCCACCTCGTCGACGCCACGTTCCACCTCAGTGTCCGCGTCGGTGATCCCCAGGTCAGCACGCATTACCGCGCGCAGCTCCGCATTGCGGCTCCAGAATCGCTCGCTGTGGTCGAAGGCGGTGTTGAGGGCATCGCCGTCCGGTGCAGCGCTGCTCTCCAGCCGCTTGACCATCGAGAACCAGCTGCCAAGGTGCCCTCGTACGGCTCCGGCAGCCTCGAGCACATGGCCGGGGACAGTCATCTGCGCTTCGGCATGGCGCTCGGTGTACAGACGACGGGACTCTTCCAGTTCGCCCCGCACGCCATCGCTGACCTCTCCATCCCGGAGGGCGAACAGGAGATCGTTGATTGCTGCCCGGTACCGGCGGATGGCGATGTTCAACGCGACATAGCAAGCACGCCGCTGTTCGAGCTCAGCCTTGAGTCGAGCGAGTTCGTACTCCTCTTGCCGCTGGACCCTGGCCAACTCGAACTCTTGTTGTCTCGTTCGAAGCGCAGCTCGCTGGGAGTAAATCGACGCGACCACAGTCCCTATCACGGCGATGGCTGCGGCAAGCAGGGTCGTGACGTAGGCCATGGGCCGAGCTTAACCGTCCGGATGATATTGGACCGAGCCAATGAGGAGAGGATGGGGATCGAACTCGGTCCGTCAGCTTGAGAGTCAAACCGATCATGCCCGTTGGGGCCACTGGGCAGGCCTCTCGAGCAGTTGCGTCGCCTTGTCGCGCGGACTATCGCCCGATCATGCCGTCTGCCGAAGCCGGAAGAGATGCGACGGCACGAACAGCGATGCCCGTTCCCTGAAATCCAGCTCCTCCAAGCCCGTGGGGTCTACGCCGGCCTGTGCTCAGGTATCTGACGGCACACTCACGTTCACCGAGAAGAGAGCCTGGACGATGCACCGCACCAAGCCGCTCTTATGGGGACCGGTCGCGATAACGGTCATGATTGACTTCTTCGCAATGATCTCCGCGGGGATCTTCTCCAACACCGTTACCTCGAACGGCACCCTCGTGCCGCTCGTCTGGTGGGCTTGGTCGTTTCCATTCACGCTGTCGCTGGTGCTTGTCGGATGCCGGGTGGCCTACTGGCGCCGTCTCCCACACCTGGAAGACCATGAAGTGGCAGACCTGCGCAAACGTGTCACCAGGGGACGGCACCCTCGTCGTCGAAGAAGCCGCCGCGCGGCCCGTCAGCCGGCAGGGTGGCGAGCCGGATCGCGATCGCGGCACCCTGCTCTGGTGTCCGCGGCGCGTTGAAGCCGGTGAAGTCGGTGGCGACGTAGCCGGGGCAGGCGGCGTTCACGATGACGTTCGTGTCGGCGAGTCGGCGGGCGTACTGTGCCGTGACGCTGTTGAGCATCGACTTGGACGGTGCGTACGCGGCCATGATCGGGCCGGTCTGCAGCGTCAGCGAACCCATGTTGCTCGACATGTTGACGATGCGCGGTGAGCCTGAACGGCTGAGCAGCGGAAGCATCGCGTTCGTCACCCGGACCACCCCGAACACGTTCGTTTCGAGGACGGTACGGACGACGTCGAGGTCGAGCGTCGTCGGGTCTTGCGCGCCGCCGTCGGTCCGACCGGAGATGCCGGCGTTGTTGACGAGCACGTCGAGCCGTCCTGCCGTCCGCTGGATGGTCGCCGCTGCCGCGGTGACGCTGTCGTCGGAGGTGACGTCGAGGGCGACCCCGAACGCGTTGATATCCGCGGCACGCAGGCGCTCGACGGCCTCCTCGCGTCTGGCCTTGTCACGCGCGCCCACTGCGACGGTGAAGCCGATCGCTCCGAGACCTTGTGCGATGGCGAAGCCGATTCCCTTGTTGGCGCCGGTGACCAGCGCGATTCCTGTGTCTTTCACTCGCTCATGTTCGGCGCGTCGCGCACTCGTTGTCCAAGACAGATCGAGCACCTCGTGATACTCCCCGGGTATCAGGCGGTAGGGTCCGCCCGTGGACGATCTCGAGACCCGTGAGCTCCGCTACTTCGTCGCCGTCGCCGAGGAGTTGCACTTCGGACGTGCCGCCGTTCGGCTCGGGATCGCACAACCGCCGCTGTCACGCGCGATCCGCCTGCTGGAGCGGCGGCTCGGCGTTCGACTCCTCGACCGGGATCGCCGTGGAGCGGCACTCACCGATGCCGGCAGGGTCCTGCTCCACGAGGCCAGAGCGGTCCTCGACGCGGCCGCGGCCGCTGCGCGCCGGACGCGGCGTGCCGGAGATCCGAAGCGGCCGCTGGTGCTCGTGACGAAAGCCGGGGCATCCCACGAACTGCTGCAACGACTCCTCGACGCGCTTGCGCACGAACCCGATGCGGCACCGATCGACGTTCTCCTGTGCGAGGTCGGCGAGCAGGCGCGGCTGCTGCGCGACGGGAGCGCCGACGTGGCGCTCATGCACCGGCCGTTCGACGACCTCGCCGGGTTCGACACCGAGGACCTCTGTGTCGAAGGCCAGATCGCGCTCCTTCCTGCGGGACATCCGCTCGCGTCACGCGATCGGCTCACGCTGGCGGACGTCCGCGACGTGCCGGACCTTCCGATCGCTCGATGGCCCCGGCTCGACGGCTCGTACCCGGACGGGCCCGGACCGGAGGTACACACCCAGTCGCAGCTCGCTCAGCTCGTGGCGCTCGGCAAGACGCTGCTCGTCATCCCCGCTTCCAGCCGTGCCTGGCAGTGGCCCGATCACGTGGCGGTGCCCGTCGTCGACGCACCGGACGTCACCACGGTGATCGCATGGCCGCCGAGCAGTCATTCGCCGGCGATCGCATCACTCGTACGCTCGGTGGCCGGGCTCCGCGGCACCGCACTGCCCACACCCGCAGGCTGAGGCTCCTCGCTGTAAGCGGGCCTGGTGACGACCGTCAAACGCGGCCGCGCGCGAGCGTCCTTGGTTGTCGGTGGGCCCTCCTAGGGTGCCGGTCATGACGACACGGCCAATTCATGATCCACGTTCGCTCTTCGCCCTGGCGGTGGGGCAGGCCGAGCAGCAGATCGCGGCGGTACGTCCCGACGAGTTGAGCAGGAGGACTCCGTGCGCCGACTATGACGTTCGGGCGCTGGCCGGGCACATGGTCTCGGTGCTGCACAAGGTCGCTGGTGTGGGGGCGGGACGCGACGTCTCCGATGTTCCCGACGTGATCGACGATGTCGACGACACCGGCTGGGCCGACGCATTCGGCAAAGCTCGCGGCGAGGTCGAGCAGGTATGGAGCGACGATGCGATGCTCGACCGCATGGTCACCTTGCCGTGGGCCACGCTGCCAGGCCGCGTAGCCCTGGACGCCTACACACATGAGTTCACGGTGCACTCCTGGGACCTCGCCTACGCCACGGGACGGCTCGGCGACCTGGACCCGGACCTTGCGGTGCGGGCGCTCGACGCGTTTCCGAGGTTCGCCCCGCCTGAGGCCCGCGGCGAGGAGAGCCAGTTCGGGCCGGTTGTGGCGGTGCCCGACGATGCCGACGTTTACACCAGACTGGCCGCGTACCTGGGGCGTGACCCCTGGGCCTAGGGGCGCCATAGCTGGTGCGGGAAGCTGTCCGTCACACCGTCACACCGTCTCGCCGTTCGCGCGGGCGCACCCGCCGGGACGGGTGCGGGCAGGTGGGAAGCTGCGGGGCTGGTCACGGGGCACGTCTGATTTTGTTATGGACCAGGAGGCCGCCGCCCGCCGGATGCGAGGGGCTTTAGCATCTCAGGATGACGGAGGCTCTCAAGGATCTGGCCCTGCCCATCGCTCTGGCCCAAGTGGTCGACGTGGGCTTTGAGTGGGAGTGGGACGAAGAGACCGACGAGGCTCACGGTTGTGATTTCGAGCCGTACGAACGGTTCGAGGCGCCGGAGGAGACCGCGTGGTGGTTTCGCCTGTGGACCGGCAACGAAGAGGTCGATGGCAGCGAGTTCCGCTTCTTCGGTGCCACTGGGGCAGGCGACTATGCCGGTTTCTGGCTGGCCCGGCCAGGTGCGCCCATCGTCGAGCAGCCGGTCGTCTATCTCGCTTCCGAGGGGGAGTGCGGCGTGATAGCCCGTGATCTCGGTGACCTGCTCTGGTCGTTCGCGGCCGGCTCGGGCCCGTACGAGGCGTTCACGGACCCGGGTCGCAGGACGCAGCCGAACGAGGCGTTCCAGGCGATCGCGGAGCGGTACGCGCCCGGTAGGCGCCGTTCCACGGCGGAGATCGTGGCGGCGGCGCGGGCGGAGTTCCCGGGCTTCTCGGACCTGATCGACGCGATGTGCCGGTGAGCGGAGGGCGCATGCGGATGGGCTGTGCCCTGCACCGGAGGTGAGGCAGAGCGAGCCCCTGGCGTGGCGAAGGTCGTACGGCCTGTCATGGGGTACGCGCCGCCGCCCTACGGCGAGCGATGTCGCTCCGCTTGGCGGCGCACCTTCGCGGCCCATGCCGCTGGGTCGTCGTCGTACTCGCGGCACATCGCACGCCAGCGGGCCAGTTCCTTCACGATGTGGGCGTCTGGATGGACGTAACGTCCCGCGCCTCCATGCGTGATCCTGTTCGGCGTTTCAGGTAGTGCCGTCATGTCGAAGCCATGGAGTCGAACCAGGGCACTCCAGACCATTGGGTCTTCAATGGTGGCGTTCGTGTGCTCAACCCACCAGGCGGTCCATGTGTGCACTGCTTCCCGAGTGGTGCTTCCCTCCGCCAGCGCGACCCAATGAGTCTCCACCTCGGCCCGGGAAGGGACATGAGTGTCGTCTACTTCCACCACGTCAGCATCCCAGGCCCGGCTCACAGGCCTAGCCCGCACGTCCAGCAGATCGTCACGCCAGGGCGCGAACAGGGCCACTCCGGCTTCGGGAGGCGCGGCCAACGGTGACGGTAGCCGGGAGGAAGCTCTCGGTAGCGGTAGACAGGTCATTCGAGCTTCTCGGCTGCGGTAGATCATGCACAATGTTCTCGAGCCAGCTTCCGGACGCGTGTTCGGAACGTCGGCGGTGACACCCGCCCGAGGAGCTTTCCGTGACAGGTCCCGCTGGTCCGCCCCCGCCGCCCTGGCAGCAAGGCCCGCCTCCGCAGTACCCGCCTCCGCCTTATCCGCCCCGGCCGTACCCGCCGCGATACCCGCCTCCGCGGTACGCGCCGCCCCAGTATCGGCCGCCGCCGCAATGGCGGCCGGGGCCCCAGCCGCCCCCGCGTCCGCCGACGCGGGCGGGGCGGATCCTGCGGATGCTGAACCCGTTCCTGGCCGCGCGGGCGGTGTTCCGGCCTTCGCGGCCTGACCTGATCGTCGATTCGCGGGTACGAAGCCTCCAGGTCGCCCGTGCCTGGGCGGGCATCGTGGTGACGCTCGCCGTGGCCGTGCTCTACAAGGCCGCCGCTCCCCAGGAACTGGCGATGGATCGGTTCAACGACGCCTGGATCAACGTCCTGATCCTCACCTGCGCTCTGCCCCTGGTGGTGGGCGCCTTTGTCGTGGCCGCCCGGCCGCCGAACCGGGGTGTGTTCGCCCGCCGGATCCGCCACCCGCTGATCGCGGTCGGGGCGATGTTCGCCTCCATGTTCATGTTCGTGCTCGCGGCCGTGCCCGAGCTCAGCGGTCTGCGCGAAGCACTTGGGCCGGTGGTCCTGATCCCGGGTGGGATGGTCCTGTTTCTCTGGGTGCTCCCTTTCGCGGTGTACGGCATCGTCCTGTCGCTGACCCATGTGTTCAGGACGGCGGACATCCACGAGGTGGTGCCACCCCTGGTGAGCGTGTCGGCGTCCTGGGTGATGGCGCTGGTCAACGTGTTCACGGACGCCTACAAGGGAGTGCCGGGCGTCGTGGCGATGGCGCTGCTACTGGGGGCGCCCCTGACGGTGTCCGTGCTCGCCTACTACGAGCTGCGCAGGATGCGCCGGCTGCACGGCATCACGGTGCGCAACACACTGCTGCGCTGACTCCATGGCGCCGGGCGGCCCACCTGGAAGGGGCAAGCAGCGGGATGGGCTGCTGAAACGACTTCTCATCCGGTAAGCCGGCCGTGGCAGGTCGTCTCGCGCCGTATTCGGTCTGGACGGGGCGTGGCTGGGTACGGGGCGGGGCATGGCGGATGACGGCACCGTACGGGCGGTGGGTGAGCTCAGTAAGGCGCTGGAGACGATCGAGCGGGCCCGGGGGCACCTGTACTCGTTCCACCAGCTGGTGGGGACGGCGGACTTCGCGCTGGAAGACGCGATCGATCTGCTCGTACTGGCCGGGCATGCGGGCTGGGCCGAGGAGTTGAGGACGGAGCTGCTCGGACGGAACGTGTTGCGGGGCCGGTGGACCTTCCAGGTCGTGGAGGAATTCGAGGACATGTACTACGACTTGTTCCGCCAGATGGAGCGCCGCGTACGGGAGGACCTGGTCGGTGGGGAGCGGCACCCGTACGAGGCGTGGCTGAAGGAGCGGCGGCGTACCAAGGGGCGGCCCGGGCATGAGGCCTCGCCGGACGAATGAGCCGTTCGGGCCGCCTCCGACGCGAAGGCCCCCCGCCGCAGAACGAACCGCAGAACGGTCCACGGGACGAGGGGCCCCTGACGGTCAGGAGTGGTCGCGCATCCAGAGGTTGATGAGCTCGTCGCTCTCGGCGGTACGGGCGGCGACGCTCTTGTCCTCGTGGTTGACCTCGATGCCCACGGGGACCAGGCCCGGGACGAGGCCGCTGGAGAGCGCCTGCTGTTCGGGGAGCTGCTCGTACGCGCCGGCACGCCACCAGTAGACCTGCGAGGTGAGGGCCTTCTCGCCCTGCTCGACGTGCCTGCGGCTGATCCCCTGCATGGCCTCCATCGCCGCGAACAGGTGGGTGGAGCCGATCTCGTGGAAGATCAGGTACTCGGGGATGGGGAAGGAGACCAGGGCGCCGTACGGGGCGGGGCCGAGGTGGCGCCTGAGGGCGTGGACGTGGGAGCCGACGTAGCGGTGGGTCTCCCCGATGTGCGTGATCGGGACGTCCCAGATCTCGTCGGTCTTGATGTAGTGGGGCTCCTTCTCGATCGAGGCGCGCAGGGCGGCACCGAAGATCTCGTTCTCCGGCGTGCCGCCGATCGAGGAGCGGTTCAGCGGCATGATCGCGTCGGGGTAGTCGACGACGACCGACTGGAGCAGGCCGGGGGCCAGTGGGCGGGTCACGAGCGCCTCGCGCATGCCCGGTACGGCGCTGAGCTCCTCTTCGGTGTAGATCCTGACGCGGAGGACCTCCTCGGCCAGCATGCGGCCGATCTCGGAGTGCTCCTCGACGCGCTGGACGGCCTGGGCGCGCTGGGCGTCTTGGGCGCGCCTGGCCTCGTCGGCCTTGGCGAGGCCGTTGAGGAAGCCTTGGACGAAGTCCGCGGAGTGCCCGGGGAGCGCGGCGCGGGAGTCGCGGCCCGCGGACGAGCGCCAGGCGCTGATGTCCACGGGACCGCTGCCGCCGTCCGGGCGGGTCACGATCAGGGTCGCGGGACTCTCCAGGACGGCGCGGTATCCCCGTTCTGCGAAGGCCTGGATCAGCGCGTCTCCGATGATGTCGGGGGTCATCGTTCTCCTGTCTTGAACGGAATATCGGCCTTGATCGGGATATCGGTTTTGGACTCGGAGGGCCGCCGGAAGGTTCCGTTCGGGTAGACCCTGATGCGTGCTGGTGAGCTATGCGACAGAGGCGACGCCCGGTCTGGAGAACGAGGACCTGGTAGTGGCGGGAACGAACTGGGCGGTCGTCCTGGACGGGGCCACGGCGCGTCCCGGGGTCGACTGCGGGTGTACGCACGGGCCCAGGTGGCTCGTACAGCGACTCGGAGGGGAACTGGCGGGACGGCTGGCGTCCGAGAGCGGGGCATTGGCGGACCTCCTTGCCGAGTCCATCAAGGCGGTACGGGAGATGCACCCTGAGTGCGACCTGGGCAACCGGGACAGTCCCTCTACGACGGTGGCGATGCTGCGTTGGGAACGGGACGTGGAGTGGCTCGTACTTGCCGATTCACCCGTTCTCCTGGATACCGGTAGCGAAGTGCGCGTCATCCGGGACGACCGTGTGGATCGGTTGCCCAGCTACACGACGGAGGCCGTACGGGCCGCACGGAACAGTTCCGATGGGTTCTGGGTGGCGAGCACTAGGCCCGAGGCCGCGTACGAGGCGTTGACCGGCGAGGCGACCGGAATCACGCGTGCGGCACTGCTCAGTGATGGCGCCGCCAGGCTGGTGGAACGGTTCGGGCTCATGGAGTGGAACGCGTTGCTCGACCTCCTTGACCGGGAGGGTGCGGAAGCGGTGATTCGCCGTACAAGGGCGGCCGAGGCAGAGGCCCCGGAACTGCCCAGGGGGAAACGGTACGACGACGCTACGGCGGTCCTGGTGCACTTCTAGCTGCGGACCGGTGAGATGTGGGGCCACCAGCCGTTCAGGTCCTCGGGCAGGTGCATCCCGTTCAGATCCAGGGAGCCAGTCAGCAGCGGGTAGCGGCGTCCGGCCGGGAAGCTGCGCTCGTACGGGGGCGGGTCGAGGACGACGACGCGGGTGCCGTTGACGGCGGGGATGTCGGCCGGGACGCCCTCGTTGTAGATCCACTCGCCGTGCGCGTCCACCAGATTCCAGGGGCTGGTGATGATCGGCCGTCCGGGCGGCGTCTCGGCGTCCAGGAAGCAGGCGATGATCTCGGCCTCGGGTGGAGTACCGGGCAGCCCGCCCGGCCGCCCGAGCAGTGCGCCCGCGAGCAGGGTGTGCAGCTGGAAGTTGTCGCCGATGCCGCCGATCGTCACCGTCCAGCCGTGCCCGCTCTCCCGATCCAGGACCAGCAGCCGCTCGCCGTCCAGGACGCGCAGCAGGCCGGCCACCCACCCCATCTGCTCGCAGTGCTCGGCCAGCCCGCCGGTCAGTGCGGCCTTGCCCTCGCGGTCGCTGATGCCCGCGCGCAGGTCGGCCGACTTGGCGAGCATGGTGCCGGCGCTGAGCGCGAACCGTTCCATCGCGAACCATGCCAGCATCGCGGCCACCGGGTCGGGCAGGTGCGGGCCGAGGGTGTCGACGATCTCCTGGGACGGCCGGCCCTCGCTCGGACTCGGCGGGTCGCCCCCGGTCGCCTTCCGCCAGGCCTCGGCGAACGCGGCGGCCGTGCCGGCGACGTCGAGCGCCTTGTTCAGAACGGGCTCGTCCACCCCGAACGTGGTGGCGCCGTTCTCCACCCAGGCGCCCACCATGATCGCGAGCCAGCAGCCGAGATTGGGCGGCGCGGCGGTGATGCCCTCGCCCATCTTCAGCATCGCCGTGTTCAGCACGACCGGCGGCAGTCCCTGTGATTCCTTCATGACCTGGGGCATGAGGTCACTGAACGCCTGGTCCTCGGCCGTGGCGGCACGGACCATCGCGTGCACGCGCTGGAGGAAGTTCTCGTCCATGGATGATCACCTTGGCACAGCGCGGGGCGGCCGGGCACGTCCTCGAATTTGATTCTAGAATTGCCGGATGGACACACAGGACTTCGCCGATGTGCTGGCCGCCGTGCGCGACTTCGTCCGGGACCGCGTGATCCCGTGCGAGGACGAGATCGAGGAGACCGACGAGATCCCCGAGGAGATCCGCCAGGTCGCCCGCGAGATGGGACTGTTCGGATACGCCCTGCCCGAGGAGTACGGCGGACTCGGCCTCTCGCTCAGCGAGGAGGTGCGGCTGTGCTTCGAGATCGGCTACGCCAGCCCCGCGTTCCGCTCGATGTTCGGGACCAGCAACGGCATCGCCGGGCAGGTGCTGGTGAACGCGGGCACCAAGGAGCAGCGCGACGGCTGGCTGCCCCGGCTGGCCGCCGGCGAGATCATCGGGGCGTTCGCGCTGACCGAGGCCGAGGCCGGCTCCGACCCGAGCACGCTGACCACCACGGCGGTACGGGACGGCGGCGACTACGTCATCGACGGCGCCAAGCGGTTCATCACCAACGCCCCTGAGGCCGACGTGTTCATGGTCTTCGCCCGTACGGGCGGCACCGGATCGCGCGGCATCTCCACCTTCCTGGTCGAGCAGGGCACGCCCGGCCTCAAGATCGGCCCGGCCGACGAGAAGATGGGCCAGCGCGGCGCGCACACCGCCGAGGTCTTCTTCGACGGTGTCCGGGTCCCCGCGAGCGCGATGGTGGGGGACGAGGGCACCGGGTTCCGTACCGCCATGGCCTCCCTCGCGCACGGCCGGCTGAGTATCGCGGCCGTCTGCGTGGGCCTCGCGCAGCGCATCCTGGACGAGACCGTCGGGTACGCCCGCGAACGCTCCCAGGGCGGCAGCAAGATCGGCGAGTACCAGCTCGTCCAGGGCCTCATCGCCGACTCCCAGACCGAACTGTTCGCCGGCCGCTCGATGGTGCTGGAGGCCGCCCGCGCGTACGACTCGGGCGAGGACACCAAGCTCGGCCCGTCCTGCGCCAAGTACTTCTGCTCGGAGATGGTCGGCCGCGTCGCCGACCGGGCCGTCCAGGTGTACGGAGGCATGGGCTACATGCGCGGTGTCGCCGTGGAGCGCTTCTACCGCGACGTCCGGCTCTTCCGCATCTACGAGGGGACCAGCCAGATCCAGCAGCTCGTCATCGCCCGCCGCCTGCTGCGCTGACCAGGCCCGCAAGCCCCGTCCCGGTCCCCTCGCGAGCCCCGCGAGGGGACCGGGCCAATTGATTTCGCATGTGGTTACCGGAGCATGTATGGTTCAGATGCGCGAACGGCGCAGGCCCCTTTAGCTCAGTCGGCAGAGCGTCTCCATGGTAAGGAGAAGGTCTACGGTTCGATTCCGTAAAGGGGCTCCGCAGCGCGAAGGCCGTCCAGGGTGATCATCCCGGACGGCCTTCGATCGTTTCCGGCCCGGTGTCCGGGGCGCCCGGCCCGTACGGTCTTCGTACCGGTCCGATGGCCTCGCACGGTCGCGGCGGTGTCCGGATTCGCTCGGTCCTGGGGCTTGTGGTAACGTCCCAGCGGTTCCAGCGGACGATTCCCAGGTCATCGGCACAGCCGGTAACCTGGGCGGTGGTGCGTGCGGACCGGCCTCCGGCGCCCAGATCCCGATCGACCCGGATCTTCGCGTTCCCAGGCTCCGGTGAAGTTCCGGTATCCTTGCAATCCGGTCGTCACCGACCATCACGGCGGGGTAGCTCAGTCAGGCAGAGCAAGCGGCTCATAATCGCTGTGTCGCCGGTTCAAGTCCGGCCCTCGCTACTATCCGATCCTCTCCCCCTAGCGGGGCGAGAGGGCTGGGTAAGAAACGCCGGCCGCCCTTCACGGGCGGCGGAGCATGTCCAAGTCCCTAGCCAGAAAGGCACTCCATCGTGGCTGCCACCGACGTACGGCCGAAGATCACGCTGGCCTGCCAGGAGTGCAAGCACCGCAACTACATCACGCGGAAGAACCGGCGCAACGACCCGGACCGCCTGGAGATCAAGAAGTACTGCCCCAACTGCCGCACCCACCGCGCGCACCGCGAAACCCGCTAACTCCGGGTTCCGTACGGGGAAGTACTGCCCGCTGCGCTTCCACACGGGGCCGGCACCCACCGCGCGCACCGCGAAACCCGCTAACTCCGGGTTCCGTACGGGAAGTACTGCCCGCTGCGCTCTCGCACGGGGCCGGCACCCATTGCGTGCCGGCGTCGCGCGCACAGGGCGGCTCCCTTGGTCCCATGGTGGACGTGACTTCGTCCGCCTGTGGGTTCCGTAGTTGGTGATGTCGCCGCGCGGCGTTCCGCGCCGTCGGCCGCTCCTTCGCTTGCCACTCGACTCAGCCCGTTCTCGCACCGACCCGCGAGGACGGGCTGAACGTCGTTCTGTTACCGTCCGTCCAGAACTGGAACGACGAGCTCGGGCGCGGGCGGAGCGGCCCCATGCCACGGGCCCACGCCACGTTCGACCGTGGAGGGACGACTGCATGCCACTCAACCGTGATTTCATCGGGCGGAGCTTCCCGCCCAGCGACCCGTACGAGGTCAGCCGGGTGAAGATCCGGGAGTTCGCGGACGCGATCGGGGACCGCAACCCCATCTACCGCGACCCCGAGGCCGCCAAGGCCGCCGGGCACCCCGACGTGATCGCCCCGCCGACCTTCCCCATCGTGGTGTCGCTCGGCAACGCCGGCCTGGCCGACCCCGACCTCGGGCTCAACTACGCGATGGTGGTGCACGGCGAGCAGCGCTTCCAGTACACCCGCCCGCTGCGCGCCGGCGACGTGGTGACCTGCACCGCCACGATCACCGAGATCAAGTCGATCGGCAAGCACGAGAAGATGGTCGTCGAGACCGACGTCAAGACCGTCGAGGGCGAGCTCATCTGCAAGTCCATCAACGCGATCGTGGAACGGGGGGCCTGATGACCGCCAAGGTCAAGTACGCCGATGTCGAGGTCGGCACCGAGATCCCGGTGCGGTCCTTCCCGATCGACCGCGCCGACCTGGTGAAGTACGCGGGCGCCTCCGGCGACTTCAACCCGATCCACTGGCGGGAGCGGTTCGCCAAGTCGGTCGGGCTGCCGGACGTCATCGCGCACGGCATGTTCACGATGGCGGAGGGCGGCCGGTTCGTCACCGACTGGGTGGGCGACCCGGGCGCGGTCGTGGACTACGGGGTACGGTTCTCCTCGCCGGTCGTGGTGCCCGACGAGGGCGGCGCGACCCTGGAGATCAGCGGCAAGGTGGACGAGAAGCTCGACGACAACAAGGTCGTCGTCGCGCTGACCGCCCGGTCGGGCGAGCAGAAGGTCCTCGCGCAGGCCAAGGCCGTCGTCCGGCTCGCCTGAGGACCCACAGGACGGCAGGACCCGATCGCGTGGGCCGCGGGGGCGCGGAGCGAGCAGCGAGCGCGCCCCCGGCTCGCGCGGTCACGCGCGCACGGGAGGGGAAGACCAGGTGGCGGTGTTCGCTGAAGAGGTGAACCTGGCCGGGTACACCACGCTGCGGCTGGGCGGCCCCGCCCGGCGGTTCGTCGAGGCGACGACCGAGGCGGAGCTGGTCGCCGCGGTCCGCAAGGCGGACGGCGACGGCGAGCCCGTGCTGGTGCTCGGCGGCGGCAGCAACCTGGTGGTCTCCGACGACGGCTTCGCCGGCACGGTGGTACGCGTGGCCACCCGCGGTGTCGAGCGGACCGCCGGTGAGGGCGGCCGGATGTACGTCGGCGTCCAGGCCGGCGAGGAATGGGAGTCGTTCGTCGCGCGCTGCGTGGAGGACGGGCTGGCCGGGGTGGAGTGCCTGTCGGGCATTCCGGGCCGGGTCGGCGCGACCCCCATCCAGAACGTCGGCGCGTACGGGCAGGACGTCAGCGAGACGATCGTGAAGGTCCGCGCGTACGACCGCCAGGCCCGCAAGGTCGTCTCGCTCGACCGCGCGGCGTGCTCCTTCACGTACCGCAACAGCGCCTTCAAGGGCAGCGACCGGTACGTGGTGCTGGAGGTGACCTACGCGCTGCACGAGGCGGAGGACTCCCAGCCGATCGCGTACGCGGAGCTGGCCCGCAAGCTGGGCGTGCAGCCGGGCGCGCGGGTCGCGCTGAAGGAGGCCCGCGAGGCCGTCCTGGAGCTGCGCCGCGGCAAGGGGATGGTGCTCGACCCCGCCGATCCCGACTCGCGCAGCGCCGGATCGTTCTTCACCAACCCGATCCTGGACGCGGCGCGCCTCGCCGACCTGGAACGCCGGGTCGCCGAACGGCTCGGCCCCGACGTGTCGTTCCCCCGGTACGCCGAGAGCCCGGGTCCCGGCGGCGAGCCGCGGACCAAGACGTCGGCGGCCTGGCTGATCGACAAGGCCGGCTTCGCCAAGGGGCACGCGCGCGGGCCCGTCCGGATCTCCGGCAAGCACACGCTCGCGCTCACCAATCCGGATCGCGCGCGTACGGCCGATCTGCTCGCGCTGGCCCGGGAGGTACGGGACGGCGTCCGTGAGGCGTTCGGTGTCGAGCTGGTGAACGAGCCCGTGCTCGTCGGCGTGGAGCTGTAAGAGCCCTCCGGCCTGCGGTCGTTCCGCTGTATGAACTCATGCCGCATGAACTTATGCCGCCGGGCCGCCCGCGACGTCGGATGTTTTCGCCGGGACGGGACGCGTCCACTGCGTTCCCCCAAGGCGTTCCTGCGCGCATCATTGGGGCGAGGGGCCCTTTGCGCACGCGGCTCCTGCCGTGGGAGGGCCCTGGTGGAGCCGACCATGACCATGGCCGTACCGCGGCATCAGCGGGGTCTGGGACTGCGGCCGCAGCTGACCGACGAGGTCGCGTCGCGGATCAGGGAAATGATTCTGGAGGGCCGGGTGCGGCCGGGGGAGTACCTCCGGCTGGAGCGGCTGGCGATGGAGTTCGGGATCAGCGTCACGCCGGTCCGCGAGGCGCTGCAGTCGCTGCGCAGCGAGGGCTTCGTCCATCTCGAACCGCGCCGCGGGTTCGTGGTCTCGCCGCTGTCGAGGCAGGACGTCGAGGACCTCTTCTGGGTCCAGGCGGCGATCGGCGGCGAGCTGACCTCCCGCGCGGCCGGCCGGATGACGGCCGACCGGCTGGCCACGCTCGCCGGCGTCCAGTCCGATCTGGAGAGGGCGGCCGCCGCCGGCCGGGCCGATCTGGCCGAGGAGCGCAACCACGCGTTCCACCGCGCGATCAACCTGGCCGCCGGATCGGCCAAGCTCGCCTGGTCGCTGGCCTCGGTCGCCCGGTACGTCCCGCGCGGGCTGTACGGGCGCGTCCCCGACTGGCCCGCCGAGGCGGCCCGCGACCACCGGCTGATCCTGGACGCGCTGCGGACCGGTGACGCCGGAGCGGCCGGGAGCGAGATGCGCGGCCACATCGTCCGCTCGGGCGGGCTGCTGATCGCGTACCTGGAACGCCGCGGAATGTGGCCCCCCGACGATCAGCCCCCACAAGGTTGACTCGTGGCGTGTTCGCCCTTCGCCGCGCTGAATAAGGCGAACACGCCACGAGTCAACGAGGGGCGTGAGCCGGTGCGGCGTGCTCCCAGTCGTCGACGGCTGACAGCAGGCGCCGCCGGACGTCGTCCGGGGCGGCCGAGCCGCGGATCGACTGCCGGGCGAGCTCGGCCAGCTCCGCGTCGCTGAAGCCGTGCTCGGTACGGGCCAGCTCGTACTGCCGGACCAGCCGCGACCCGAACAGCAGCGGATCGTCGGCGCCGAGCGCCATCAGCGCCCCCGCCTCGTACAGGTCCCGGAGCGGGACGTCGGCCGCCGTGGCCGCGACGCCCAGGCTCACGTTCGAGGCCGGGCAGACCTCCAGCGTCACCTCCCGCTCGACGATCGCCGCCAGCAGCCGCGGATCCTCGATCGCCCGCACGCCGTGCCCGAGCCGGTCGGCCGACAGCGTCTCCAGGCACTCCCGTACGCTCGCCGCCCCGAGCAGCTCGCCGCCGTGCGGGACCGACAGCAGCCCGCCGCGCTGCGCGATCCGGAACGCGCCCTCGAAGTCGTAGGCCCGCCCCCGCCGCTCGTCGTTGGACAGCCCGAACCCGACCACCCCGTCATCGGCGTACCGGACGGCCAGCCGGGCCAGCGTCTTGGCGTCCAGCGGATGCCGGGTCCGGTTGGCCGCGATCACCACGCCGATCCCGACCCCGGTGGCCTCGGCGGCCTCCCCGGCCGCGTCCAGGACCAGCTCGACCGTCGGGGTCAGCCCGCCGAAGCGCGCCGCGTACCCGCTCGGGTCCACCTGGATCTCCAGCCACCCCGACCCCTCGGCGGCCTCGTCCTCGGCGGTCTCGTGGACGAGCCGGCGCAGATCGTCGGGGACGCGCAGCACCGAGCGCGCGATGTCGTACAGCCGCTGGAACCGGAACCAGCCGCGCTCGTCGGTCGCCCGCAGCTTCGGCGGCCAGTCCTCGACGAGCGCGTCGGGCAGGTGCACCCCGTGCCCGGCGGCCAGCTCCACCAGCGTGGAGTGGCGCATCGAACCGGTGAAGTGCAGATGCAGGTGCGCCTTGGGCAGTGCGGCCAGATCGCGCGACACGGCGAGGCCCTCGTGGTCCAGCCCGGGTGAGTGGTCCGGGCCGGGCGTGTGGTCCGGCCGGGGGGAGTGGTGCGGGCGGGCGGATTCGTGACGGGGTGACGCGAGACGGGCCTCCATGACCCAATGTTGCCGGATCGCGACGCAGCGCGGATGACCGGCGCACCAGGATGATCAGTCCGGACTAGGAACGATGGCACGCGGTGGCCATGCCGGTCCCGGGAGCCCGTCCTGAATGTCCCGTTCCACCTGGGCGTACGGGAAATCCGCAGAAACTTTGGAATCCCGTGCAACCACTCTGCGGGGTCACGCGTATACGAGGGGCGCAAGAGAGTTCAGTGGGCAGAAGGGAACACCAGAGATGATTTCGCTCAAGGCCGCTCTGATCACCGCCACCGCGGCCGGCGCCGTCGCCGCCGGTGGCGTCACGTGGGCGTCGGTCGCCCAGCCCGAGGCCGCCCCGGTCTCGGCCAACGACCGGCTGCCCGCCGCCGTCAAGAAGGCCGAGGGGGCCGCCCCCGTCGCCCCCGCGCCGACCTGCGTGCCCGCCTCCGAGCTGACCAAGAAGGGCAAGGAGGCCGTGGCCAAGGGCACCGGCTCCGTGCCGGACGTGCGGCAGCAGGCCCCCGGAGTCAAGGACAAGCTCCCCGCCAAGACCGACCCCCAGCTCCCCGCGAAGCCGGAGGCCCAGCTCCCCGCGAAGCCCGACGCCCAGCTGCCGGCCAAGCCGGACGTCAAGGTCCCCAACACCGAGCTCCCCGCCTGCCCGCCCGACGGTGACAACGTGCGCAAGCCGGACGCCAAGCTGCCGTCCGCGCCGAAGCCGGGAGTTCCCGCGGTCCCCGGCGTTCCCGCCGCGGACTGTGACAAGCTGGCCCCGGCCGTCGAGGTCGGCGGTCCGGTCGAGCGGGCGATCATGCTGCCCAAGGGCCTGAAGTACGCCTCCGCCGCCAAGACCCCCGCGGACCTGAAGGCGAAGCGGATCTGCTCGGTGACCCAGAAGTGGGTCTCCACGGCCGGTACCGCCGGCTGGGTCACCGTGGAGCGGCTCACCACCCCGGCCGGGATGAGCGAGCAGCGGCTGCGGCAGGCGATGAAGCTGCCCGAGGGCGGCCGTACCTCGACCGTCAACGGCACCGTCGTGTGGCAGGCGCCCGCCGGCCAGACCGGCGTGCTGATGTTCGACCCGAACGGCACGTCGATGTTCGTGAACGGCAGCCCGGTCTACTCCGGCGGCCTGCAGGACCTGGCGACCAGGCTCGCCAAGGCCACCGGCTGACACGACCGTGGCGGGGTGGCCTCCGCGCGGGAGGCCACCCGCCGCCGACCCCGGTCCAGCCGTAACCCCTCTCAGCCGGACGGAGCACAGTGGGGCGTCGAGACGAGAAGTCGTTCTCCGAGTTCGTTGCGGCACGCGGCACCGCCTTGTTGCGGACCGCGGCGCTGATGTGCGGTGCCCATCAGGACGCCGAGGACATCGTGCAGACGGCCCTGGAGAAGGCGTACCGGCATTGGGGGCGGCTGGATCCGGACTGCGATCCGGAGCCGTACGTCCGCCGGATCCTGGTCAATCTGGTGATCAGCAGATCCCGGCGGTGGAAGGTGCTGAGAGAGATCCACATGGCGAAGCCGCCGGAGCTGCCCGCCGCGTCGGCGACGCACGCGGTGGAGCTGCGCGGCACGCTCATGGACGAGCTGCGCAGGCTGGGGCCGCGGCAGCGGGCGGTGCTGGTGCTGCGCTTCTGGGAGGACCTCTCGGAGGCGGAGACCGCGCGGGTGCTCGGCTGCTCGGTCGGCACCGTCAAGAGCCAGGCGTCCCGGGGGCTCGCCAGACTCCGGGAGCGTCTCGACAGCAATCTGGCACCACTGGGGAGATGAGCGATGGATCTGGAGAGTGAACTGCGCTCGGCCATGGCCGAGCAGGTGGCCGAGTCGGCGGCTCCGCCCACGCTCGTCGAGGACGTGCGCCGACGGCACCGCCGCCGGGTCACCCGCATCCGGGTGACGGTGGGCGTCGCGGCCGCGGCCGTCGCGGTGGCGGTGGTGGCCCCGGGTTACCAGTCGTTTCGCGCGGAAACTGTGGGATCGAACGGGGAACCGGACGGTACGGGCGGCTCGCCCGCGCCGTCCGTACCCGCCCGGCCCTCCGTCTCGACCCTGCCGAAGTCGGCCTCGCCGGCGGACCCGGGCACGGGCGGCGGCGCGAAGCCGACGGAACGGGACGCTCCCGCGCCCGGCGACAAGCCGTCCGGAGGCGGGATCGGCGGGATCAAGGTCCCCGGCTGGGTGACCTTCCTGCCGTCCGGCCTGAAGGCGGAGGCGCCCTGCGCCACGGGCAGCGAGGGAGGCAACACGACCACGACCTGCCGCTGGCGCGGCCCGGACGGCTGGGTCGAGATCCGGCTGGTCCGCGGCTCGGGGCTCGGCGGGCCCGAGGACCTGATGCGCGCCCCCGCCGTACCGAGGCCGGCGTCGGTACGCGGCGCGCGCGCGATCAGCGCCGACCGGCCGGACTCCGGCCGCCAGATCGCCTGGATGGTCCGGCCGGGCGTGGGCGCCATCGTGGCGACCGGCGGCGGGATGCGCGACCAGCTGATGCGCGTCGCGGAGGGCGTCCGTCCCTGAGGCCCGGCCCGTCCGCTCGACCCGTTCATTCGATTGCCGCACTACCGGCTCCCGGGCCCGGCCGGCTCCCGCACCCGGCCTCGGCACCCGGCTCCCGCGCTGCCGGTGCGAAGCCGCCAGCGCGGGATCAGAACGGGGTCAGCGCGCCTCGGACAGGAGCTTGGCGACGCGGGAGACGCCCTCGACGAGGTCGTCGTCGCCCAGCGCGTACGACAGCCGGAAGTAGCCCGGGGTACCGAACGCCTCGCCCGGGACCAGCGCCACCTCGGCCTCTTCCAGGATCAGTGAGGCCAGCTCGACCGAGGTCTGCGGGCGCTTGCCGCGGATCTCCTTGCCGAGCAGCTCCTTGACCGAGGGGTAGACGTAGAACGCGCCCTCGGGCTCGGGGCACATCACGCCGGGGATCTCGTTGAGCATCCTGACCATCGTCTGCCGGCGCCGGTCGAACGCCTCGCGCATCTCGGCCACCGCCGCCAGGTCACCGGACACCGCGGCGAGCGCGGCGGCCTGCGACACGTTCGCCACGTTGGACGTGGCGTGCGACTGCATGTTGGCCGCCGCCTTGACCACGTCCTTCGGGCCGATCAGCCAGCCCACCCGCCAGCCAGTCATCGCGTAGGTCTTGGCGACGCCGTTCAGCACCAGCGTGCGGTCGGCCAGCTCCGGTACGACGACGGGCATCGAGTGGAACTCGGCGTCCCCGTAGACGAGGTGCTCGTAGATCTCGTCGGTGATCACCCAGAGGCCGTGCTCGTCCGCCCAGCGGCCGATCGCCTCGACCTGGTCGCGGGGGTAGACCGCCCCGGTCGGGTTGGAGGGGGAGACGAACAGCAGCACCTTCGTACGCTCGGTACGGGCCGCCTCCAGTTGCTCCACGCTCACCCGGTAGCCGGTGGTCTCGTCGGCCACCACGTCCACCGGGACCCCGCCGGCCAGCTTGATCGACTCGGGGTAGGTGGTCCAGTACGGCGTCGGCACCAGGACCTCGTCGCCCGGGTCCAGCAGCGCGGCGAACGCCTCGTACACCGCCTGCTTGCCGCCGTTGGTGACCAGCACCTGCGCGGCCTCGACCTGGTAGCCGGAGTCGCGGGCGGTCTTGTCGGCGATGGCCTGGCGCAGCTCGGGCAGCCCGCCGGCCGGGGTGTACTTGTGGAAGCGCGGCACGCCGCACGCCTCGACGGCGGCCTGCACGATGTAGCCGGGCGTCGGGAAGTCGGGCTCGCCCGCGCCGAAGCCGATGACCGGGCGGCCCGCAGCCTTCAGCGCCTTGGCCTTGGCGTCGACGGCCAGCGTGGCGGATTCGGAGATCGCGGCGATGCGCTTGGAGATGCGAGGACGGTCGATGCTCATGTCCCTATCGTTACAGACGCCGCGCGGTGACTTCAGCCGGATTCCCCCATGCCGGGCCGCGGCCGCGCGTCCGCTAAGCGCGCAGGTCGTACGGGTACGCGGGGATCGGCTCGCGGGCCGTTCGAGCCCCGCCGCGGGGGGCTCGCGACGCACCGGAGAGGTCTTCGTGGCTTCTGGTTCGACGTGGGGGCGTCCGGCAACGTAGACTCACCCACCTAGTGACGCGACACCGGCATACGGTCATGTCCACGAAAGGTCGTAAGCTGGGTCACGTCACGATCGAAGGGCAGTGGCTCAATTGGCAGAGCTCCGGTCTCCAAAACCGGCGGTTGGGGGTTCGAGTCCCTCCTGCCCTGCGAGGTGCGGTGCGTGCACCCGTACCGGTCACGCGTGTCAACGGCGTGGAGCACCAGGTACGCCGTCATGACGGGCGTCGGCGCGGGTTCGCGCGACAACCACAAGGTGGTTGAACACGACCTATGAGGTGAACGGCGGCACAATGGCGACTGAGACGCGCGGCGAGCCCGCGGCCAAGGACGAAGGCAAGGGGAAGCCCGCGCGCAAGCGGACCTCTCCGGTTCTCTTCGTGCGCCAGGTGGTCGCTGAGCTTCGCAAGGTCATCTGGCCATCCCGGCGAGAGCTGATCACCTACACCCTGGTCTCCCTGGTGTTCGTGCTGATCATGATCGCGATCGTCTCGGGGCTGGACTTCGGCCTGCAGAAGATCGTCTTCCTGGTCTTCGGCTGAGGCGACACCGCCCGGCCGCTTCGCACACCAGACGGCAACACCAGGGCGGCGTACGCCCTTCGTAGTCCTTCATCGCAGTCCGTACGAGAGAAAGAGTCACCGTGTCCGAGCCCTCACAGCCCAACGACGAGGCCGTCGACGAGGCCCAGTCCGCTGCGGCTGCTGCGGCCGAGCCCGCGGGCGACGCCGGTCCGGCCGAACAGGCCGGGACGGAGACCGTCGACACGGAGATCGTCGACACGGAGACGCTGGCCGCGGCCGAGGCCGACGGCGGCGAGATCGACGGCGCCGGCGACGGTGACGACACCGTGCCCGACGAGGAGACGGTCGAGAAGGCCGAAGAGGCCGAGGCGGACGGCGAGATCCTGACCGACGGCGAGACGGCCGAGGCCGGCGCGTCGGACGAGGGTTCCGAGGACGAGGGCTCCGAGAGCGACGAGGGTTCCGAGGACGAGGACGAGGAGGCGCCGGCCGCGCCCCCGGTCGACCCGTACGCGGAGTTCAAGATGCAGCTCCGGCTGCAGCCGGGCGACTGGTACGTCGTGCACTCCTACGCGGGGTACGAGAACCGGGTCAAGACCAACATCGAGACCCGGACCACGACCCTCAACATGGAGGACTACATCTTCCAGATCGAGGTCCCTCAGCACGAGGTGACCGAGATCAAGGGCGGCAAGCGGCAGAAGGTCAACGAGAAGGTCCTGCCGGGCTACATCCTGGTCCGGATGGAGCTCACCGACGAGTCGTGGGCCGCCGTCCGCAACACCCCCGGCGTCACCGGCTTCGTCGGCCTGCTCAACAAGCCGTCCCCGCTGAGCCTGGACGAGGTCGCCAACCTGCTGGCCCCCGAGCCGGAGGAGCAGGCCAAGACCAAGGAGCAGGCCAAGAGCTCGATCCCGGCGGTCGACTTCGAGGTCGGCGAGTCGGTCACCGTCATGGACGGCCCGTTCGCGACCCTCCCGGCCACCGTCAACGAGATCAACGCCGAGCAGCAGAAGCTGAAGGTGCTGGTCTCGATCTTCGGTCGCGAGACGCCGGTGGAGCTGTCCTTCAACCAGGTCTCCAAGATCTGACGCTCGCCACTCTGAGCAGCGCGTAGTCTCGAACCTGTTCCCCGCACGGCGGGGGTGGCCCGATCGCCGCCGTCGTGAGGGGCCGGCTTCACACTTCCCCACTCTGTGGGGGTCAAAGATCCCAACACCCGGCGTTCACGTTCCGACCCGTGGTGTGGCCCGCGAGGCGGGAGTCGGGATCACGAGCAACGGAACGGAAGGAAGGCGATCATGCCTCCGAAGAAGAAGAAGATCGCCGCGGTCGTCAAGGTGCAGTTGCAGGCCGGCCAGGCCACGCCCGCGCCGCCCGTCGGTACCGCGCTCGGTCCGCACGGCGTCAACATCATGGACTTCTGCAAGCAGTACAACGCTGCCACCGAAGCCCAGCGCGGCAACGTCATCCCCGTAGAGATCACCATCTTCGAGGACCGCTCGTTCAGCTTCGTCACCAAGACGCCGCCGGCCGCGCAGCTGATCCTCAAGGCCGCCGGGGTCGAGAAGGGCAGCGGCGAGCCGCACAAGACCAAGGTCGGCTCGGTCTCCCGCGACCAGATCCGGGAGATCGCCACCACCAAGATGCCCGACCTCAACGCCAAGGACCTGGACGCCGCCGAGAAGATCGTCGCCGGCACCGCGCGTTCGATGGGCATCGAGGTCAAGTAGCCCCGATCGGGTACATCCCGGTCAGAGGGTGACGCAAGGCCCCGCGCGGATCGTCCGCGCGGGGACGTGGCAGGGCCGGCGCGGCCCGTACCACAAGTTCCGTAGGAGGAACCGATATGAAGCGCAGCAAGGGCTACCGTGGCGCGGCCGAGCAGATCGACCGCGACAAGCTCTACAGCCCGGCCGAGGCCCTGAAGCTGGCCAAGGACACCACGGTCACCAAGTTCGACGCGACCGTCGAGGTCGCCCTGCGGCTGGGCGTCGACCCCCGCAAGGCCGACCAGATGGTCCGCGGCACCGTCCTGCTGCCCAACGGCACCGGTAAGACCGCCCGCGTGCTGGTCTTCGCCGGCGGCGCCAAGGCGGAGGAGGCCCGCGAGGCCGGTGCCGACCTGGTGGGCTCGGACGACATGATCGAGAAGATCCAGGGCGGCTTCCTGGACTTCGACGCGGTCGTGGCGACCCCCGACCAGATGGGCAAGGTCGGCCGGCTGGGCCGGGTGCTCGGCCCGCGCGGCTTGATGCCCAACCCCAAGACCGGCACCGTGACCATGGACGTGGCCAAGGCCGTCACCGACATCAAGGGCGGCAAGATCGAGTTCCGGGTCGACCGGCACGCGAACCTGCACTTCATCGTCGGCAAGGTGTCGTTCACCGAGCGCCAGCTGGTGGAGAACTACGCCGCCGCCGTCGAGGAGATCCAGCGCCTCAAGCCGTCGGCCGCCAAGGGCCGGTACGTCAAGAAGGCCGTCGTGACCACCTCGATGGGGCCGAGCATCCCGGTCGACCCCAATGCGGTCCGCAACCTCGTCGCGGAGCTCGACGAAGCCTGATCGAAGGCTGATCCAGGCCTGGTCGAGGCCGTGCGCGTAGTCGTACACGAAGGGGCGTCCCATCGCGGGGCGCCCCTTCGCGCGTTCCATGGCAGGCGGGCAGGCGGGCAGGCGGGCAGGACGGCCGGATCAGGCCATCGGGCTTGGCCGAGCCGGTGCGGTGTAGATGGGGCGAATGGTGTTAAATCTGCCAATACTCCCCCTCTCCCCGCCAGGAGGACCCGTTGGATCGTCGAACCGACCGGGCCGTCGCGATCGCGGCCGCCGTCACGGTCGTCCCCCTGGCGATCCTGGTCGTGATCAAGACGGGCGCCGATGGCCCCTCCGAGAAGGACCCGGGGACGATGCCGCCGAACGCGGCCGCCGCCCAGCACGACCCGTCCACGCAGCAGGGCAGGACACCGGGTGCCGGTGCTTCGCCCGCGGGTACGGCCTCGCCGGTCGGTGGTGCCGCCGGTACGGCCAAGGACGGCACGCGTGCCGGCGCCGCTCGTACCGGCAAGACGAGCGGTGGCGGCACCGCCAAGCTTCCGACGCTGCCGCCGGGGACGCCGAAGCTCGCCTCGTTCGTCCGCGTGACGGACGTGAGGCTGACCGGCGCCGCCAACGGCGACTACCAGCACCAGACGGAGACGGCGACGTTCACGCTGTCGCCGCGGTTCAGCCTGAACGCGACCGGCGTCCGCAAGATGATGAAGGACGGCGTGCTCAGCACGATCACCCAGAAGGTGGTCGTCAAGGACGGGAAGCTGTCCGGGTACGACGGGAAGGCCTGGACGCACTCGACGCTCACCCCGGCGCAGCTCGACACGATGCGCGCCGAGTCCGACCCTCGGCTGCTGACCGCTCTGCTGCGCGGCCTGCCCGGCGCGACGGAGGCGGGGCCGGACAAGCTCGGCTCGACCCACCACACGGCCAGGACCATGCTCGGGAACCTGTACGCGCTGATGCCCAAGGACGTGGTGGCACAGGTGAGCCCGGTGCTGCCCGGCTCCACCACCGTGGCCCTCGACCTGTGGGCCGACCGGAACACGCGGCCGTCGTGGATCGGCCTGAACGCCGCCGCTCCGGGGACGGCCCTCGCCGGATCGATGACCTTCCGCTCGTATCGCTGACCACGAGTCGCTGATCACAGGCCGCTGACGACGCGCAGCCGAGGACTGGTCGTTCAGTACGGAGTTGTCCGGGTACCCCTGGAGTCGTACTGGACACCGCCCTATTCGTACCACCGGGGGATGTGGCCGGGGCGAGGGCGCACGAGACTGGGGATCACCAGCAGGCGACAAGAGAGGCATCTACCTCATGAAGAGTCGATTCGTCGTGGCCGCCGGCGGCACCGCGATGGGCAGCGTCCTGCTCCTGTCCGCATGCTCGGGCTCCGGTACGGAGACCGCGACCGGCAACATGAAGCTCACCGCCGCCCAGGCACTGGTCAAGTCGTCGGAGAAGACCGGGCAGGCCGACACGTTCAAGGCCGATCTCACCGTGACCGGTACCGGCGAGGGCGAGGGCAGGATCAAGGCGAGCGGGCAGTTCCGGCTGAATCCGGCGCTCACGTTCAGCGCCCGGCTGGACGAGGTCGCCCGCGGCGGGCAGGTCGTGCCCGGCGCCAAGGGCCAGGCCATCTACACCGGTGATGTGCTGTACGCGAAGGTCCCGATGCTGGCGCAGTTCGTCAGCAACGGGAAGCCGTGGCTGAAGGTGGACGTCAACCAGGCCGGGCAGCAGTTCGGCTTCGACGTCAAGGACCTGATCGCGCAGGTCCAGAAGGTCAACCCGGCCGAGCAGACGAAGATGTTCACCGGCTCCAAGGACGTCCGCAAGGTCGGTACCGAGACCATCGACGGCGTCGAGACCACGCACTACACCGGGACCGTGACCGTTCAGGACGCGCTGAACCGGCTGGACGGGCAGGCGCGCGAGAAGGTCCGGCGCTGGTTCCCGCAGGGTGCCGCGAACGAGAAGATCGCCTTCGATCTGTGGACCGGCAAGGACCAGTTGCCGCGCAAGCTGGTGTCCAAGGGCGACGCGGCCGGCGGCCAGGACGGCACCGTCACGGTCGTCTACAGCGACTACGGAAAGGCGTTCAGCGTGAACCCGCCGCCCGCCGACCAGGTGGGCGAGCTGTCCCTGAGCGGCCTGCTCGGCGGCAACGTCCCCTCGCAGACCCCCGGCAACTAGGCAGTGTTTCAAAGCCCCGGCCCAGGCACTCGCCTGGCGGCTCGTACCTGACCGGTTCTTGGGCGAGCGCGACATCGCTCCGCGATCTGCCGGTGAGGCTCGCTCCGGCATCGCCTCACCGGCCAGGTGACGCGCTCGCGCCGTGGCTGAGGCCACTGTGAGACAGCCCCTAGGCGATTCCGGCCGAAGCAGGCAAACCAAAACGGTCGCTCATGCGTCAGACAACCGTCCGGCGAAGTGGTCCGGACGTTTGTCATGACGACAGGAGAGAACCCCTATGTTGCGTCGCTTCGTCACGGGGACGGCGATCGCCACCAGCCTCGCCCTCGCCCTCACCGGCTGCCTCGGAGACACCAAGGAGAAGGCGGGTGAGGCCCGTGACGCGATCAAGCTGACGGCGGCCCAGGTTCTCGGCAAGACCGCGCAGAAGACCGGCCAGATCGACACGTTCACGACCGACATCACCGTCGACAGCCAGTTGCAGGGCGCGGCGATGAAGATGCACATGGTCGCGCGGACCCGGTTGCGCCCCGAGGTCGCGATGAGCATGGAGACCGATGCCATGACCGTGGCGGGACAGACGATCCCCGCCTCTGAGATCCGTCTCATCGGTTCCGACATGTACATGAAGAACCCCGCCCTGGAGGCGTCCAACGGCGGCAAGCCCTGGGGCCGGATCTCGCTGTCGGGGCTGGGCGGCGCGGGCGGGTTGAACGTGGAGCAGATGCTCGAGCAGGCCAAGCAGCAGAGTCCGGCCGAGCAGACCAAGATGTTCACCGCCTCCAAGAACGTCCGTGAGGTCGGTATCGAGACCGTCGAGGGCGTGCGGACGCGCCACTTCACCGGAACGGTGCCCGTCCAGGAGGCCCTGGGCCAGTTGGACGCGGAGCAGCGGAAGGCGCTGGAGGAGACCTACCGGCAGATGGGCACCAGCGAGATCGGGTTCGATCTCTGGGTGGGCGACGACGACCTGCCGCGCAAGGTGCTCGCCAAGGTGCAGACCGGCCCCGGCACGGTCATCACGACCGCGATCTACCGCGACTACGGCAAGCCCGTCGATGTCGTGGCGCCGCCGGCCGCCGAGACCGGCGACCTCAAGATGCCCGGGATGAACTGACCCCCTCCGTCGGCGAACGGCCCGTGCGCGCCCCTGGCGCGGCGGGCCGTTGGCTTGTCGGGCATCGCCTGACCGGGGTACAGGCCTCCGATTTGGCCTAACCGGCGGCCACCACGTACTCTGTTGTCTGCCGAAGACCGCCGGTCGTCACCCGCGAGGGTGACCGAAGGACCCGAAGAGATGATTTCGGGCGGCCCGTGTAGGTGAGACGAGAGCTTCCGTACGACTCCGTTGTCGAGTGTCGTGCCACGCCCCGTGCGCCTGCGCCGGGGCGTTCGCTGTTTTTCTGGGCATTTTCGCCCCGGCGTCTTCCACCCCAGGGATTGGCGCTCGCCCGCGACGGGCGAGCGAGGATCGCAACCACCCAGGTAATCGGAAGGAGGCCCATGGCAAAGGCCGAAAAGGCTGCGGCGGTCGCCGAACTCAAGAACGAGTTCGAGAGCTCGAGCGGCGCCGTGCTGACCGAGTACCGCGGGCTCACGGTGGCCCAGCTCAAGGAGCTGCGCACCAACCTCGGCGAGAACGCCAGGTTCGCCGTGGTGAAGAACACGCTGACCAAGCGCGCCGCCGGTGAGGCCGGCGTCGACGAGCAGTTCCGCGAGCTGCTCGAGGGTCCGTCCGCGATCGCCTTCGTCAAGGGCGATGTGGTCGAGGCCGCCAAGGGACTGCGCGACTTCGCCAAGGCCAACCCGCACCTGGTGATCAAGGGCGGTTTCGTCGACGGTCAGTCGATGGACGCCGCCGAGATCGGCAAGCTCGCGGATCTCGAGTCCCGCGAGGTGCTCCTGGCCAAGCTGGCGGGCGCGATGAAGGGGTCGCTGTCCAACGCGGCCGCGCTGTTCATCGCGCTCCCGACGCAGGCCGCCCAGCTCGCCGAGGCGCTGCGCGCCAAGCGCGAGGCCGCGGGCGAGACGGCCGAGGCTCCGGCCCCGGCCGCCGACGAGGCACCTGCCGACGAGGCACCTGCTGACCAGGCACCGGCCGACGAGGCGCCCGCCACCGAGGCGACCGCCGCCGAGTAGTGAGCGGTCCGGGTCCGTCCGTGGACCGGGACCCCGCGGTTTCACCACACTTAAGACACACAGCCACGGAGGAACACAACATGGCGAAGCTCAGCACCGACGACCTGCTCGACGCCTTCAAGGAAATGACCCTTCTCGAGCTCTCCGAGTTCGTGAAGCAGTTCGAGGACGTCTTCGACGTCAAGGCCGCGGCCCCCGTCGCAGCCGCCGCGCCCGCGGGCCCGGCCACCGCCGCCGAGGCCCCCGAGGTCCAGGACGAGTTCGACGTCATCCTCGAGGGTGCCGGCGACAAGAAGATCCAGGTCATCAAGGAGGTGCGCTCCCTGACGAGCCTCGGCCTCAAGGAGGCCAAGGACCTCGTCGACGGCGCCCCCAAGGCCCTGCTGGAGAAGGTCAACAAGGAGACCGCCGACAAGGCCAAGGAGGCCCTGGAGAAGGCCGGCGCTTCGGTGACCGTCAAGTAGGACCCCTCAGCACGTCCCGCAGGACGTCTCGGAGCCGGTGCCCCGGTTCCGGCGCTCTGTGCGCAGGCGGCCACCTCACCACGGTGAGGTGGCCGCCTTCGTGTTTTGTCCGGTGGTGATAAACCGCGGTGGCAAACCGGGCGCGGGAGCCAGTTGTGCGGGTGCGCGGCGCCCGCGTACCGTCCTTCTCGGCAGCGCTCCCCATGCGTCCGCTCCGTACCGTCGGTGCACCTCAGCCCCATGGCGCGAGGTACGGGTTCACCCGCGGTGGTGGCTCTGGCAGCGTAAGTAACGATTGCCTTACAGCGGCACGGTTTTACTACTGATCCGGACCCCTCCCTCTTCCATTTTCGGAGGGGGCCGCTACGGTAGTGGCACCCGCCACAGCTACCGGACGGTAGCAACGGGTTGGACACAGGGCGTGATCGTGAAAAGCCGCCTGAGTGTGCTACTCGCTCATTGGTTCCGGAACCCCCCGGCCTGGACGAAAGGTGACGAGTGGGCGTCGAGATCAGGGTCGAAGGCCTGACCAAGTCCTTCGGCCGCCAGACCATCTGGCAGGACGTATCGCTAACGCTTCCCGCAGGAGAGATCAGCGTTCTCCTGGGGCCCTCCGGCACGGGCAAGTCGGTCTTCCTCAAGACCCTGGTCGGCCTGCTCAAGCCCGACAGCGGGCACATCTGGATCGGCGACCGCGACCTGCCGTACCTGCCCGAGTCGCAGCTGTACGACACCCGCAAGCTGTTCGGCGTCCTGTTCCAGGACGGCGCGCTCTTCGGGTCGATGAACATCTACGACAACATCGCCTTCCCGCTGCGCGAGCACACCAAGAAGGGCGAGTCCGAGGTCCGTCGCATCGTCATGGAGAAGATGGAGATGGTCGGGCTCGTCGGCGCGGAGAAGAAGCTGCCCGGCGAGATCTCCGGTGGGATGAAGAAGCGCGCCGGCCTGGCCCGCGCCCTCGTCCTGGACCCCGAGATCCTGCTGGTGGACGAGCCGGACTCCGGCCTGGACCCGGTCCGCACCGCCTACCTCAACCAGACGATCGTGGACCTGAACGCGCAGTACGGCGCGACGTTCCTGATCGTCACCCACGACATCAACACCGCCCGGACCGTCCCGGACAACATCGGCCTGCTGTTCCGCCGCGAGCTGGTGATGTTCGGCCCGCGCGAGATGCTGCTGTCCAGCGAGGAGCCGGTCGTCCGGCAGTTCCTCAACGCCCGCAAGGTCGGCCCGATCGGCATGTCGGAGGAGAAGGACGTCTCCGAGCTCGAGGCCGAGGCCAAGATGGGCAACGACCCCGGCAAGCTTCCCCCCATCCCGCCGCAGCAGCTGCCCAGTGACGGCCGGGTCCGGATGACCCAGCACGCTCCCGGCGCCTGGTGCGCCGCGCACGGCGTCGTCCCGCCGCCCGGCTCGTTCATCGACGACCTGGGCCGCAACTGGCTGGACGAGTGGCCGCGGTACGTGGCGGCGATGGGCCCGGTGGCGGGTGCCGCGGGTGGTGGTTACCAGGCCGGGGGCCATCCCGGGGCGGGTGCTACGACCTGATGTCCAAACCTGGTATCGGCGCGGACCAGGGAGAAGGCAAGGGCGGAAACGCCTCGGTCACGTTCCGCAAGTTCTCCGACGGTGCGGCCAATGTCGTCGTCAAGGAGCCGGGCCGGTTCTTCGCCATGTGCCTGGACACGTTCCGGGCGATGCTCGTCTGGCCGTTCCAGTGGCGCGAGTTCGTCCAGCAGGCCTGGTTCATCGTCAGCGTGACCGTGGTGCCCACCATGCTGGTCGCCATCCCGTTCGGCGGCATCCTGTCGCTGCAGGTCGGCGGGCTGATCCGGCAGCTGGGCGCGCAGTCCTACACCGGTGCGACCGCGGTGGTCGCGATCGTCCGCGAGGCCAGCCCGCTGGTCACCTCGCTGCTGGTCGCGGGCGCCGCGGGCTCGGCGATGTGCGCCGACATCGGCTCCCGCAAGATCCGTGAGGAGATCGACGCCATGGAGGTGCTGGGGATCAATCCCCTGCACCGCCTGGTGGTCCCGCGCATGCTGGCGTGCGCGTTCGTCGCGCTGTTCCTCAACGGACTGGTGTCGGTGGTCGGCCTGGCCGGCGGCTACGTGTTCAACGTGATGCTGCAGGACGGCACTCCGGGTGCCTATCTGGCCTCGTTCAACGCCATCGCGCAGCTGCCCGACCTGCTGCAGGCCGAGTTCAAGGCGTTCGTCTTCGGTATCACGGCGGGGCTGGTGGCGGCCTACAAGGGCCTGAACGCCAAGGGCGGCCCCAAGGGTGTGGGCGACGCGGTCAACCAGACCGTGGTCATCACGTTCATGCTGCTGTTCCTGGAGAACTTCGTGATCTCCGCGCTGTACTTCCAGTTCATTCCGCAGAAGGGCATGTGATGAGCACGTCCTTCAAAGGAACGCGAGGGTCGTTCTTCAGGTGGCTGGGCCTGCCGCTGAAGCGGCTGGAGGACTTCGGTCACCAGCTCTCCTTCTACGCGCGGGCCTTCGCCTGGGTGCTCCGGGTGCTGCGCCGCTACCGGACCGAGGTGCTGCGGCTGCTGGCCGAGGTCAGCCTCGGCACCGGCGGGCTGGCGGTGATCGGCGGCAGCGTCGTGATCGTCGGCTTCATGACCTTCTTCACCGGCAGCCAGGTCGGGCTGCAGGGCTACAACTCGCTGAACCAGATCGGCACCGCCGCGTTCACCGGGTTCGTCGCCTCGTACTTCAACACCCGCGAGATCGCCCCGCTGGTGTCGGCGCTGGCGCTGTCGGCCACGGTCGGCTGCGGCTTCACCGCCCAGCTGGGCGCGATGCGGATCTCCGACGAGATCGACGCGCTGGAGGTCATGGCGGTCCCGTCGATGCCGTTCCTGGTCACCACCCGGCTGATCGCCGGGATGATCGCGGTGATCCCGCTCTACATCGTGGGGCTGCTGGCCTCGTACGGTGCCACCCGGCTGATCGTGACGACGTTCTACGGGCAGTCGACCGGTACCTACGACCACTACTTCAATCTCTTCCTGCCGCCGTACGACATCTTGTGGTCGTTCGGCAAGGTGATCGTCTTCGCCATGCTGGTGATGCTGATCCACTGCTACTACGGCTACCACGCCAGCGGCGGCCCGGCCGGCGTCGGCGTCGCGGTCGGCCGCGCGGTGCGGACCAGCATCGTGGTCATCAACGTCGTGGACCTGCTGATGGGCATGGCGATCTGGGGGGCCACCACGACCGTACGGATTGCGGGGTGACGGCGCGATGACCCATGTCGCGAATCCGGGCGGGATGCCGCAGCGCTGGCGCTACCGGCTGCTGGGCATGTCGATGATCGTCGTGCTGGTGCTGCTGCTGGCACTGACCGTCGCTCTGTTCAACAAGGCCCTCACGCCGGTGACCAAGGTGACGGTCGACGCCGAGCGGGCCGGGCTGCAGCTGCTGCCGCGCTCGGACGTGAAGGTGCGCGGCCTGATCGTCGGCGAGGTACGGGACACCCGCGTCACCGCCGACGGCGCCGAGATCGACCTGGCGCTCGACCCCGACAAGGCCAAGCTGATCCCCGGCAACGTCCAGGCGCGGATGCTGCCCAAGACGCTGTTCGGCGAGAAGTACGTCGACCTGGAGATCCCGGCGCAGGCCGGCCCGCTCGGGCTGCGCGCCGGCCAGGTGATCCAGCAGGACCGGTCGCAGACCGCGGTCGAGATCGACCGGGTGCTCGGCAACCTGCTGCCGCTGCTGCAGGCGGTGCGGCCGGAGAAGCTGAACACCACGCTGAACGCCGTCGCCACCGCGCTGCAGGGTCGCGGCGACCAGATCGGCCGCAACCTGGAGCAGGCGGACGCGCTGCTCAAGAAGATCAACCCCGAGCTGCGGACGCTGGTGTACGACCTGCGCGCGCTGTCGGACGTGTCCGACATCTACAACGCCGCCGCCCCCGAACTGCTGAACACCCTGAAGAACATCAACGTGACCAGCAAGACGATCACCGACAAGCGCAAGAACATCGAGCAGATCATCCCGATGGTCACCGGCTTCGCCGACAAGGGCGACGTGTTCATGCGGAACAACGCCCCGAAGATCATCGGAATGAACGTGGCGAACCGCGACGGGCTCGCGCTGGTCGCCCGCTACTCGCCGACGCTGCCCTGCGTGCTGGACGGGATGATGAAGATCAAGCCGCGGGCCGAGGAGGCCGGCGGCGGCAAGGGCTCGACGTTCAACCTGACCATCGAGATCGTCAAGCCGCGGCCGCCGTACAAGTACCCCCTGGACGTGCCCGAGGCCAAGGACCAGCGCAACCCGCGCTGCTACAACCTGCCCAACCCGGAGATTCCGTTCCCGGACTGGATGGCCCTGGACGGCACCCAGGACGACCTGTGGTGGAAGAACCCGCACGACCCCAACGAGCAGAACCCGCACGGCGCCGCCGGCGGCCGCGGCCGGGCGACGTCGGGCGTGTTCGTGGACCCGGGGCAGGGGATGAGCGAGCGCGACAAGATCAAGAGCATCGTCGGCCCGATGACCCGTACCCCCGCCGATGAGGTGTCGGACGTCGCCCAGTTGCTGTTCGGGCCGCTGATGCAGGGATCGGTGGTGAACGTCCAGTGAAGACCACCGGCGCGGCCGTCAAGCTGCTCATCTTCGTCGTCGCCACCTCGCTGGCCACCGGCGTGCTGGCGATGACCATCGCGAACATCCGGTTCGTCGACACCCGCAGCTACAGCGCGATCTTCACCGATGTGGCCGGGCTGCTGGAGAACGACGACGTCCGGGTGGCCGGGGTCAGGGTCGGGCAGGTCGAGAAGATCGAACTGCACGGCGGCAAGCAGGCCGAGGTGCACTTCCGGGTCAACAAGGAAGGCGTCTTCCAGGCCGGGATCCCCACGTCCACGCAGGTCAACGTGCGCTATCGCAACCTCATGGGCCAGCGCTACCTGGCGCTGGTCGAGGGCGCGGGCGCGGCCAACGACTACCTGCGTCCCGGCGGCACCATCCCGGTCAGCCAGACCAAGCCGGCGCTCGACCTCACCGCGCTGTTCAACGGGTTCCGCCCGCTGTTCCACGCGCTGGAGCCCGACGACGTCAACAAGCTCGCGTTCCAGATCGTGCAGACGCTGCAGGGCGAGGCCGGGACGGTCAACAGCCTGCTGTCGCACGTCGCCTCGCTGACCAACACGCTGGCCAACCGCGACGAGGTCATCGGCCGGGTGATCGAGAACCTGAACAAGGTGCTGGGCACCATCGACGAGCGGCACGACGAGGTCAACCGGCTGATCGGCGACCTGCGCGGGTTCGTCGGCGGGGTCGCCGACGACCGGCAGGCGATCTTCGACTCGATCGCGGCGATCAACCAGCTGGAGGGCACCACCGCCGGGCTCCTCAAGGACGCCCGTCCCGCGCTGAAGAACGACATCGCGGGGCTGCGCAAGCTGGCCGGCACGCTGAACGAGAACGGCGCCGACGTCGACAAGGCGCTGCGCCGGACGCCGGACCGGCTGGAGGGGCTGGTCAACATCTCCTCGTACGGCTCGTGGTTCAACATGTACATCTGCGGCATGGACGCGCGGGTGCGGTTGCCCGGAGGTCCCGTCTACCAGACACCGGCGATCGTGAACGAGAACGCGAGGTGCAAGTAGATGAGGATCCCGTTCAGGGAACGCAATCCGGTCCCCATCGGCCTCGCCGGGTTCGCCGTCATCGTCGTCTCGCTGCTGCTGGCGATGAACCTGCAGAGCATCCCGTTCGTGGCCGGCGGCAAGGAGCACACCGCCGCGTTCGCCGAGGCCGCCGGGCTGAAGGCGGACGAGGAGGTGCGCATCGCCGGCGTCAAGGTCGGCCAGGTCACCGGGATGGAACTGGCCGGTGACCACGTCAAGGTCACCTTCCGGGTGGACGACGACGTCAAGCTGGGCGACCTGACCCGCGCCGAGATCAAGATCAAGACGGTGCTCGGCGCGCACTACGTGGCGCTGGACCCGCGCGGTACGGGACGGCTCAGCAAGCAGATCCCGGTCGAGCGGACCGCCGTCCCGTTCGAGGTCGTCCCGGCGATCAGCGAGCTCACCCAGCGGGTCGGCAAGATCGACCACAAGCAGGTGGCGCAGTCGTTCGACGTGCTGGCCGACACCTTCCGCAACTCCCCGGACGAGATCAGGGCGTCGCTGCAGGGGCTGCGCCGGCTCTCGAACACCGTCGCCTCCCGCGACAAGGAGCTGCACGAGCTCACCGGGCGCGCCAAGGACGTGTCGCAGCTGCTGGCCGACCGCAACCAGGACTTCGCCGCGCTGATCAAGGACGGCGACGAGATCCTGCGGGCGGTGCAGGCCAGGCGGCAGGTGATCCACCAGGTGCTGGTCAACACCGTGCTGCTGTCGCAGCAGGTCAACGCGCTGATCAAGGAGAACGAGGGACAGCTGCGCCCGATGCTGGACAACCTGGAGAAGGTCAACGGGATCCTGCTGAAGAACCAGAAGAACCTGGACCGGATCCTGGAGCTGTTCGCGCCGTTCACCCGGCAGTTCGCCGACGTCACCGGGACCGGGCGGTGGTTCGACAGCTACATCCAGAACCTGATCCCCATCCCCGCCTCGATCAAGGACGCGCCGACCCAGGGCAACGGGTCGGCCACCGGGACGCGGCAGGGCGGCCAGGGACAGCAGGGCGGACAGCCGGGCCAGCCGGGCACCCGGCCCACCAACCCGCAGCCCAACAACCCGCTCCCCTTCCTCCCGTGAGCGAGCAGGCAGGTCATCGTGCGTAACTCAGCAATGGTCCTCCGCCTCGGCGGCGCGATCCTCGCGGTCGCGCTGCTCGTGGCCGCGCTCATGCTGCTCCTGCGGGAGCCCGAGCACAACCGCATGACGGCGTACTTCAGCAAGACCGTCGGCCTCTACGCCGGCGCGGACGTCCGCATCCTCGGGATCCCGGTCGGCCAGGTCACCAAGGTGACGCCGGTCGGCGGCGCGGTCCGGGTCGAGCTGGAGTACGAGGCCAAGTACAAGGTGCCGGCGAACGCCCAGGCGGTGATCATCAACCAGACCCTGGTCGCCGACCGCTACATCCAGCTCACCCCCGTCTACAAGGGCGGCGCGGCGATGCGCGACGGCCAGACCCTGGCGCTCAACCGCACCGCGGTGCCGGTCGAGGTGGACGAGGTCGGCGCCGGCCTGAACGACCTGAGCAAGGCCCTCGGGCCCGAGGGCGCCAACGCCGAGGGCTCGCTGTCGCGGCTGCTCCAGGTCGGCGCGGACACCCTGCAGGGCCAGGGCACCGACATCCGGCACACGATCGCCGACACGTCCAAGATGCTCAGCACGCTGAGCGCCGACCGCGGCGACGTGGCCAAGACGATCGAGAACCTGCGCGTCATCACCGACACGATGAAGGCCAACGACCAGCAGATCCGGCAGTTCACCGGCCATCTCAACGGGGTGTCCGGGCAGCTGGCGGGGGAGAAGGAGGAGCTGAGCGCCGCGCTCAACACGCTCGCTCCCACGCTGCGCAACGTGCAGAAGTTCATCAAGGACAACCGGGGGCAGCTGTCGGACAACGTCCGCCAGTTGGCGCAGATCACCGGGATCCTGGTGAAGGAGAAGGACGCCTTCGCCGAGGCGCTGTCGACGGCGCCGCTGGGCGTCAACAACCTGGCGCGCGCGTACGACCCGATCAGCGGCACCATCCACAACCGGGCCGACCTGCGCCAGTTCCACGACCTGGCCGACTGGATCTGCTCGCTGGCCTACTCGGTGGGGACCCCGGCCAAGCAGTGCCTGGACTTCGTCACCCCGTACAACGGGATCGGCAAGGCGCTGACCGGGTTGAGCCTGGACCTGTCCTGGATCACCGCGCTGACCACGCACTACGACCCGAGGCCGATCCCGCCCGACGCTTACGGGCCCGGCGGCAAGAACGGCGACGGGGCCGGCAAGACGCAGACCGGGCAGGCCGGGACGCGGTCCAAGCCCGGCGACATCCGTGCGCTACTGCCCGGAGGTGGCGAATGAGGCTCCCCGTGAACCGGCCCGTGGTGAACAAGCCCGTGCTGGACAAGCCCGTGAACAAGCCCGTCGCCAAGCGGCAGGGGGTGGGGCGGCTCGGGCTGTTCGGGATCGCCGCGCTGGCCGGTGTGACGGCGCTGTCGGGCTGCTCGTTCCACGGGATCGACTCGCTCCCGCTGCCGGGCGGCGCCGACCTCGGCGACGACGCCAAGACCGTCCAGGTCGAGTTCTCCAACGTGCTCGACCTGGTGCCGCAGTCGATGGTCAAGGTCAACGACGTCTCGGTCGGCAAGGTGGACAAGATCGAGCTGGCCGGCAGCAGGCCCGGCCCGAACGGCTCCAAGAGCGGCTGGCACGCCCTGGTCACCCTCAAGGTCCGCGGCGACACCAAGCTGCCCGACAACGCCGTCGCCACCATCGGGCAGACCAGCCTGCTGGGCGAGAAGTTCGTGGCGCTGTCCAACCCGCCCACCGAGCGTCCCCAGGGCGAGCTGGCCAGCGGCGATCTGATCCCGCTGGCCCGGACGACCCGCAGCACCGAGATCGAAGAGGTGCTGTCGGCGATGTCGATGCTGCTCAACGGCGGCGGCATCGAGCAGATCTCCACCATCACCCGCGAGCTCAACACGGCGATGAACGGCCGTACCTCGACGATCAAGTCGGTGCTGCACCGGGTCGACACGTTCGTCGGCACGCTGGACCGCAACCGCGGTGAGATCACCCGCGCGCTCGACAGCATCGACCGGCTGACCGGCAAACTGTCGGCCGAGCGCGAGACGATCGCCGACACCATCGACAAGACCGGCCCGGCGCTGGCGGTCCTGAACCGCAACCGGGCCGACCTGACCAAGATGCTCAAGGCGCTGGACCGGCTGAGCCGCACCACCACCGGCGTGATCGACAAGTCCCAGGCCGACCTGGTGGCCAACCTCAAGGACCTGGACGTCATCCTGCGCAACCTCAACAAGGCCGGCACCGATCTGCCCAAGGCCCTGGAGGGGCTGCTGACCTGGCCGTTCCCGGCGACGTTCGACAACGTCATCAAGGGCGACTACGGCAACGTGCACCTCACCCTCGACCTGGACTTCGAGAGCATCGCGCAGAACCTGTTCGGCGGCACCGAGCTCGAAGGCCTCCTGGGCAGCGGCCAGAAGATGCGCAGCATGCTCACCGTCCCGAACGTGACGCTGCCGCAGACGCCACTGGGCGTGCTGCCGGAGATGCCCGGCGGAGGCAACGGCGGGCTGCCGGGCCTGCCCGGCGCGGGCGGCGCACCGGGCGTCGGCACCCAGAACGGCACGGGAACCCCGACCGGGACGCCGTCGCCGAGCGGGAGCCCCAAGCCCCGTTCGCTCGGCCCCGGCCAGAACGATCTCCAGACGCTGATGACGGGGGGCCTGTCGTGATCCTCAAGCGCGGCGTCAAGTTCCAGCTGGTCGCGTTCCTGATCATCACGATCCTGGGCGTGACGATCATTTCGGTCAACTACATCGGCCTGGGCCGCAACCTGCTGGGCCGCGAGTACGTGGCCTACGTGGACCTGAGCGACTCCGGCGGCGTGTTCACCAACGCCGAGGTCACCTACCGCGGCGTCGCGGTGGGCCGGGTCGGCCCGATCCAGCTCACCAAGGACGGGATCAAGGTCGAACTGCAGCTCGACCGGGGCAAGCGGATCCCGCGCGAGGGCACCTCGGCCGTGGTCGCCAACCGTTCCGCGGTCGGCGAGCAGTACATCGACCTGCAGCCCAGCAAGGCCGACGGCCCGTTCCTGGACGAGGGCGACCCGTACACGATCCCGCGCCGGCTCACCAAGCTGCCGGTGTCCACCGCCGAGCTGCTGCGCAACGTCGACAAGCTGGTCTCGTCGGTGAACCCGCAGCACCTGGGCACCATCGTGGACGAGCTGGACAAGGCGTTCTCGGGCTCGGCCTCGGACCTGCAGGCCATCCTGGACGACACCGACCGGCTGATCCAGACGTTCGACGAGGCCTACCCCGACACCAAGCGGCTGCTGGACAACAGCGCGACCGTACTGAACACCCAGCGGCAGCAGGGCGCCCACATCCGGGGCTTCGCGCGCAACCTGAACGAGCTGACCACCCAGCTGCGCCGCGACGACCCGGCGCTGCGCGGCGTCATCGACGCGACGCCCGGCGCGGTCGACCAGGCCGACAAGACCATCGACGCGCTGGAGCCCACGCTCCCGGTGCTGCTGGCCAACCTGACCACCACGGGGCAGATCATCGCCTCCCGCAAGGCCGGGCTGCGCTCGCTGTTCATCCTGTACCCGCTCACCGTGGGCGGCGCGTTCACCGTGACCCCCGGCGACGGCACCCAGCACCTGGGCCTGGCGCTCAACATCGACTCGCCCGCGCCCTGCACCAAGGGGTACGAGAAGGTCGAGAAGCGCTGGCCGCAGTTCACCGGGGACAAGAAGCCGCGCCTGGACGCCGGGTGCACCGACCCCAAGGACTCGGGCAAGGCCGTACGCGGCTCCCGGAACTTCCCCAAGGACGCGATCGTGCCGCCGCCGGCGGTGCCGCCGGGCGCGACCGACGGCGCCGGATTCCCCGAGGGCGGCGCGTACGGCGACACCAAGGGCAAGGACGCCAAGGGCGAGGACAAGGACCGTACGGGCGCCCAGGGCACCGGCGACCCGGGCAAGACCACGGCGCTGTCAGGGCAGCCGGCAACGCTGCAGGCCGGCAGCAGTTTGTACATCCCCTTCCCGTCCAAATCGGTGGAACTCGCCGGGTACGATCCGTCGACCGGAGTGGTCTACGGCCCGGACGGCAAGCGCTACCAGATGGGCGCCACCGGAAGCCAGCAGCGTCTGCTGGGAGACGCTTCCTGGAAGATGCTCCTACTCGACCCGCTGATGCGGTGAAGGGAACGGCGCGAAAGTGAACTCTGAGGCGAAGACCCGCGGCCGTTACGGCGTGTGGGCGCTGGGCGCCGTGATCGTCGCCCTGGCCATCGCCGCGGGGCTGCTGGGTTACCAGATCCTCAAGGCCCAGCGGGACGAGGACCGGCGGGCCGCCGCGCTGCAGTCGGCCAAGCAGACGGCGATCAACATGCAGACGCTCGACCACAAGAACCTGCAGAAGGACATCGACCGGGTCACCGGCGGGCTGACCGGCAGCGCCAAGGACCAGTGGGCCACCACGGCCAAGACGCTCAGCGAGACGGTCGGCAAGACCAAGACCGCCTCGTCCGTCCAGACGGCGCGCGCGGGCGTGGTGTCGATGGACCGCGACTCCGCCGAGGTCATCGTGTGGGTCTCGGCGATCTCGACCAATGCGAAGGTGCCGCAGGGCATGCCGTTGTCGGGTCGCTGGCTGTTCGAGCTGACCAAGGACGGCGACCGCTGGCTCGTTTCCAACATTGGGATGGTTCCGTGACGTTTCTCGGACGAGGAAAGGGTTCCGCGAAGGAACGTTCCGCCGTGGCCAAGGCCGAGGGCAAGGCCGGCAAGGACGCCGTGACCGAGGCCCCGCCGGCCGAGCCGAACGGCACGGCCGCCGGGCGGCGGGCCGCCGAGGCCAAGGAGAAGGCCCGCAGGGCCGCCGAGCTGGCGGAGCTCGCCGAGCAGGCCGCCAAGGAGGCCGCCGAGGCCGCCGCCGCCGTGGACGCGGACGAGCCCGAGGTGGACGATCCCGCGGCCGACGAACCTGAGGCCGACGAGCCCGACACGGCTGAGGCCGACACCGACACGGCCGAGATCGACTCGGACGACACGGACGCGGCCGACACAGACGACGCGGACACGGACGACACGGACACGGACGAGCCGGACGCGGATGCGACGGACGTAGCGAAGCTGGACGCCGAGAAGGCGGACGCCACCGGATCCGACGTGACGGACACCGTCGAGGACGAGCTCAAGACCGCGGACCCTGACGCCGGTGAAGAGGCGGCCGACGAAAAGGCGGAGGGCGAGGCGGAGGACGACGAGACGGCGGTCGTCTCCTCGTCCGCCAAGCCTTCCTTGGTCAAGACCAAGGAGAGCGACTCCGGCGAGGACGAGGCTTCGGACGAGGCCGACTCCGCCGAGGACACGAAGAAGGCGTCCGGCGGGCGCGGAAAGGCCCGCCGGCGGATCCGGATCCCGGCTTCCGGTGACGGGTCCCGCAAGATCGTTGTGCTGAGCCTGGTGGCCGTCCTGGGGGCGGTCGGTGTCGGCTGGCTGTTCATGAAGAGCCAGGAGATGGGCGCGACGCGGACCGCCTCGAAGCAGGCGGCCTACGCGGCGACGCAGGCGGCCCAGAGCATCTCGTCGTACGACTACCGGACCGTCGACTCCGACATGCGCAAGGCCACCGAGTACGCCACGGGCGGCTTCCGCAAGGACTTCGAGGCGCAGGCCGAGCGGGTCCGCACGCTGGCGCCGCAGCAGCAGGCGATGGTCACGAGCACGGCCGTGAAGACGGCGGTCGAGGACATCTCGCCCGACTCCGGAACGGTCCTGGTCTTCCTCAACCAGCAGACCGTCAAGGCCTCGCAGACCGACAAGGCGGGGCAGCCCCAGCGGCTGCCGAGCCAGTTCACGCTGCGGATGTCGATGACCAAGGTGGGCGACCGCTGGCTGGCGTCCAAGGTCGAGGTGCTCTGAGCCGTACCGGCGGCGCCGAAGGCGTACCGGAGGCACCGAACGACGTGGTCGGGGCGGCCACCCCGAGTTAGCGGGGGTGGCCGCCCCGGTGTTTTGGGCTCAGGAGGCTCCAGGAGGGTCTCAGGCGGCCTGGGAGGGCTCCCGGGCGCCTGGTCCGCCAGGCGCGCGGAGAGGCGCTCTCAGCGAGAATCCGCGCTTCTACCGGCGGGTAGCCGGGGGGATCCTAAACTATGGCCTTCCTCACTGCAGGTCAGAGCCCGAAAAGTCCAAGTCCGCTCTTGACTCGACGGCGTTGAGGGGCGATGCTCCATGGCAACTGTGATGCATACTGCGGCGGTAGAGTTGCGAGCGGTGTGGTTCTTGGCTACACTGCCCCTTTGCGCTGCCCTCTGACTATCCACGTGTGAGTGCACCCCTGTCCTGCCCCTTTGCGGGCCCATCCGGGACGGGATCTCGCACCTGGATCGTCTGGCGTGCGTGTCGTCAGTTACGCCGCGAGCCCTCGGAAGGACCACTCTTGGCAGCCTCGCGCAACGCCTCGAATACCGCAACCGGTCCGGACCGCGTCTCCTTCGCGCGCATCAAGGAGCCGCTCGAAGTTCCGGACCTCCTTGCGCTGCAGACCGACTCTTTTGACTGGCTGCTCGGCAACCAGAGGTGGAAGGCCCGGGTCGAGGCGGCCCAGAAGGCCGGAAGCAAGAGCGTCCCGACCCAGTCGGGCCTCGAAGAGATCTTTGAAGAGATCAGTCCCATCGAGGACTTCTCCGGGACCATGTCCCTGTCGTTCCGGGATCACCGGTTCGAGCCGCCCAAGTACTCCGTCGAGGAGTGCAAAGACAAGGACATGACCTTCTCCGCCCCGATGTTCGTCACGGCGGAGTTCATCAACAACACCACCGGTGAGATCAAGAGCCAGACGGTGTTCATGGGCGATTTCCCGCTCATGACCCCGAAGGGCACCTTCATCATCAACGGCACCGAGCGGGTCGTCGTCTCCCAGCTCGTCCGGTCGCCTGGTGTCTACTTCGACCGCGCCCTCGACAAGGCGTCGGACAAGGACATCTACGGCTGCAAGGTCATCCCGAGCCGCGGCGCCTGGCTCGAGTTCGAGATCGACAAGCGTGACAACGTCGGTGTCCGCATCGACCGCAAGCGCAAGCAGCCGGTCACCGTGCTGCTCAAGGCCCTCGGCTGGACCGAGGACCGGATCCGCGAGCGGTTCGGCAGCTACGAGTCGATCAACGTCACCCTGGAGAAGGACCACACCACCGGCCAGGACGACGCGCTGCTCGACATCTACCGCAAGCTGCGCCCGGGCGAGCCGCCGACCAAGGAGTCGGCGCAGACCCTGCTGGAGAACCTCTACTTCAACCCCAAGCGGTACGACCTCGCCAAGGTCGGGCGCTACAAGGTGAACAAGAAGCTCGGTCTCGACCTGGACATGAACCAGGGCACGATGACCGAGGACGACGTGGTCGCCACCATCGAGTACCTGGTGCGCCTGCACGCCGGCGAGGACGAGGCCACGCTGGGCGCCGTCTCGGTGCCGATCGAGGTCGATGACATCGACCACTTCGGCAACCGGCGGCTGCGCACGGTCGGCGAGCTGATCCAGAACCAGGTCCGGCTGGGCCTGGCCCGGATGGAGCGCGTGGTCCGCGAGCGGATGACCACCCAGGACGTCGAGGCGATCACGCCGCAGACCCTGATCAACATCCGCCCGGTCGTCGCCTCCATAAAGGAGTTCTTCGGCACCAGCCAGCTCTCGCAGTTCATGCAGCAGAGCAACCCGCTGGACGGCCTGACGCACAAGCGGCGGCTGTCGGCGCTGGGCCCGGGCGGCCTGTCGCGTGAGCGGGCGGGCATGGAGGTCCGTGACGTCCACCCCTCGCACTACGGCCGGATGTGCCCGATCGAGACCCCGGAAGGCCCGAACATCGGCCTGATCGGCTCGCTCGCGGCGTTCGGGCGGGTCAACCCGTTCGGGTTCGTCGAGACCCCGTACCGCAAGGTCATCGACGGCGTGGTCAGCGACCAGATCGACTACCTCACCGCCGACGAGGAGGACCGCTTCATCATCGCCCAGGCCAACTCCGGCCTGGCCGAGGACGGATCGTTCTCCGAGACGCGGGTGCTGATCCGCAAGAAGGGCGGCGAGGTCGAGCTGGTGCCGCCGGGCGAGGTCCAGTACATGGACGTCTCCGCGCGCCAGATGACCTCGGTCGCGACCGCGATGATCCCGTTCCTGGAGCACGACGACGCCAACCGGGCGCTGATGGGCTCCAACATGCAGCGCCAGTCGGTCCCGCTGCTGCGCAGCGAGGCTCCGCTGGTGGGCACCGGCATGGAGTACCGTGCCGCGGTCGACGCCGGCGACGTGATCATCGCCGACAAGGCCGGCGTGGTGGAGGAGGTCTCGGCCGACTACATCACCGTCATGAACGACGACGGCACCCGCACCACCTACCGGGTCGTCAAGTTCAAGCGGTCCAACCAGGGCACCTCCTACAACCAGAAGCCCATCGTGGACGAGGGGCAGCGGGTCGAGGCGGGCCAGGTCATGGCCGACGGGCCGTGCACCGACCAGGGCGAGATGGCGCTCGGCAAGAACCTGCTCGTGGCGTTCATGCCATGGGAAGGGCACAACTACGAGGACGCCATCATCCTCAGCCAGCGCCTGGTGCAGGACGACGTCCTCTCCTCGATCCACATCGAGGAGCACGAGGTCGACGCCCGCGACACCAAGCTGGGCCCCGAGGAGATCACCCGGGACATCCCGAACGTCTCCGAGGAGGTGCTGGCCGACCTCGACGAGCGCGGCATCATCCGGATCGGCGCCGACGTCGTTCCGGGCGACATCCTGGTCGGCAAGGTCACGCCCAAGGGCGAGACCGAGCTGACCCCCGAGGAGCGGCTGCTGCGCGCGATCTTCGGTGAGAAGGCGCGCGAGGTCCGCGACACCTCGCTGAAGGTGCCGCACGGCGAGCAGGGCAAGATCATCGGCGTCCGGGTGTTCTCCCGCGACGACGGTGACGAGCTGCCGCCCGGCGTGAACGAGCTCGTCCGGGTGTACGTCGCCCAGAAGCGCAAGATCACCGACGGCGACAAGCTGGCCGGCCGGCACGGCAACAAGGGCGTCATCTCCAAGGTGCTGCCGGTCGAGGACATGCCGTTCCTCGAGGACGGCACCGCGGTCGACATCGTGCTCAACCCGCTGGGCGTGCCCGGCCGGATGAACGTCGGCCAGGTCCTGGAGACCCACCTCGGGTGGGTGGCCAGCCGCGGCTGGAAGATCGAGGGCGACGACGCCGAGTGGAAGAAGGACCTGCGGGCGATCGGGGCCGAAGAGGCCGGACCGTGGACCAAGACCGCGACTCCGGTGTTCGACGGCGCGCGTGAGAACGACGTCATCGGCCTGGTCTCCAGCACCCTGCCCAACCGCGATGGGGAGCGCCTGGTCGACCCCACCGGTAAGGCCCGGCTGTTCGACGGCCGTACCGGGGAGCCGTACAGCGACCCGATCTCGGTCGGCTACATCTACATCCTGAAGCTGCTCCACCTGGTCGACGACAAGATCCACGCTCGTTCGACCGGCCCGTACTCCATGATCACGCAGCAGCCCCTGGGCGGTAAGGCCCAGTTCGGCGGCCAGCGGTTCGGCGAGATGGAGGTCTGGGCCCTTGAGGCGTACGGCGCGGCCTACGCGCTGCAGGAGCTGCTGACCATCAAGTCCGACGACGTTCTCGGCCGGGTGAAGGTCTACGAGGCCATCGTCAAGGGCGAGAACATCCCCGAGCCCGGCATTCCCGAGTCCTTCAAGGTGCTCATCAAGGAAATGCAGTCGCTCTGCCTCAATGTCGAGGTCCTGTCGAGCGATGGCATGTCCATCGAGATGCGCGACACCGACGAGGACGTCTTCCGGGCGGCGGAGGAGCTCGGCATCGACCTGTCCCGGCGTGAGCCGAGCAGTGTCGAAGAGGTCTGATCAACTCAAGGGGAAAACAGTTGCTTGACGTCAACTTCTTCGACGAGCTTCGCATCGGTCTGGCGACCGCCGACGATATCCGCCAGTGGTCGCACGGCGAGGTGAAGAAGCCGGAGACGATCAACTACCGGACCCTCAAGCCGGAGAAGGACGGGCTCTTCTGCGAGAAGATCTTCGGTCCGACCCGGGACTGGGAGTGCTACTGCGGTAAGTACAAGCGGGTCCGCTTCAAGGGCATCATCTGCGAGCGCTGCGGCGTCGAGGTGACCCGTGCCAAGGTGCGGCGTGAGCGGATGGGCCACATCGAGCTGGCCGCTCCGGTCACCCACATCTGGTACTTCAAGGGCGTGCCCAGCCGGCTGGGCTACCTCCTGGACCTGGCCCCGAAGGATCTCGAGAAGATCATCTACTTCGCGGCGTACATGATCACCAACGTGGACCTGGAGCGGCGCGACCGCGACCTGCCCACGCTGGAGGCGCACATCTCGGTGGAGCGCCAGCAGATCGAGCAGGCCCGCGACGCACAGGTCGAGGCCCGCCAGCAGAAGCTGGAGGGCGACCTGTCGGAGCTGGAGGAGGCCGGGGCCAAGGCCGACCAGAAGCGCAAGGTGCGCGACGGCGCCGAGCGGGAGATGAAGCAGCTGCGCGACCGCGCGCAGCGCGAGATCGACCGCCTCGACGAGGTCTGGAGCCGCTTCAAGGGTCTCAAGGTCCAGGACCTCGAGGGCGACGAGCTGCTCTACCGCGAGATGCGCGACCGGTTCGGCAAGTACTTCGAGGGCGGCATGGGCGCCGCGGCCATCCAGGCCCGGCTGCAGAACTTCGACCTCGAGGCCGAGGCCGAGAAGCTGCGCGACATCATCCGTACCGGCAAGGGCCAGAAGAAGGCCCGCGCCCTCAAGCGGCTGAAGGTCGTCTCGGCGTTCCTGAACACCCGCAACAGCCCGCTGGGCATGGTGCTCGACTGCATCCCGGTGATCCCGCCGGACCTGCGTCCGATGGTGCAGCTGGACGGTGGCCGGTTCGCCACCTCCGACCTGAACGACCTGTACCGCCGCGTGATCAACCGGAACAACCGGCTCAAGCGCCTGCTCGACCTGGGCGCGCCCGAGATCATCGTCAACAACGAGAAGCGGATGCTGCAGGAGGCCGTCGACGCGCTGTTCGACAACGGCCGCCGCGGCCGCCCGGTCACCGGGCCGGGCAACCGTCCGCTCAAGTCGCTGTCGGACATGCTCAAGGGCAAGCAGGGCCGGTTCCGGCAGAACCTGCTCGGCAAGCGCGTCGACTACTCGGGCCGTTCGGTCATCGTGGTCGGCCCGCAGCTGAAGCTGCACCAGTGCGGTCTGCCCAAGCAGATGGCGCTGGAGCTGTTCAAGCCGTTCGTGATGAAGCGGCTGGTCGACCTCAACCACGCGCAGAACATCAAGAGCGCCAAGCGCATGGTCGAGCGTGCCCGCCCTGTGGTGTGGGACGTGCTCGAAGAGGTCATCACCGAGCACCCGGTGCTGCTCAACCGCGCACCGACCCTGCACCGCCTGGGCATCCAGGCCTTCGAGCCGCAGCTGGTCGAGGGCAAGGCCATCCAGATCCACCCGCTGGTCTGCACCGCCTTCAACGCCGACTTCGACGGCGACCAGATGGCGGTCCACCTTCCGCTGTCCGCGGAGGCGCAGGCCGAGGCCCGGATCCTGATGCTGTCCACGAACAACATCCTGAAGCCGTCGGACGGCAAGCCCGTCACCATGCCCACCCAGGACATGGTGATCGGCCTCTACTGGCTGACGACCGAGAAGGAGAAGGGGCCGGGCGAGGGCCGCGCGTTCGGCTCGGTCGCCGAGGCGATCATGGCCTACGACCGGGACGAGCTGGACCTGCAGGCCATGGTCCAGATCCGGTTCAAGGACGTCCCGCCGCCGCGCGGCTGGCAGGCGCCCGAGGGCTACGAGCCCGGCCAGCCGTACCGGCTGGAGACCACGCTGGGCAGGGCGCTGTTCAACGAGACGCTGCCCGCCGACTTCCCGTTCGTGAACTACGAGGTCGGCAAGAAGCAGCTCTCGGTGATCGTCAACGAGCTGGCCGAGACCTACCCCAAGGTCGAGGTGGCCAACGCGCTGGACGCCCTCAAGAGCACCGGTTTCCACTGGGCCACCCGGTCCGGGGTCACCATCTCGATCGAGGACGTCATCGTGCCGCCCAACAAGGCGGCGATCCTCAGCGAGTACGAGAAGCAGGCCGACAAGGTCCAGCGCGAGTTCAACCGCGGTCTGATCACCGATGACGAGCGCAAGCAGGAGCTCATCGAGATCTGGAACAAGGCCACGGCCGAGGTCGCGGTGGACATGGAGAAGGCCTTCCCCCGGACCAACCCGGTCTGGATGATGGTCAACTCCGGTGCCCGCGGCAACCCGCTGCAGATCCGGCAGATCGCCGGCATGCGCGGGCTGGTCTCCAACCCCAAGGGCGAGACCATCCCGCGGCCGATCAAGTCCTCGTTCCGCGAGGGCCTGTCGGTGGTCGAGTACTTCATCTCGACCCACGGCGCCCGCAAGGGCCTGGCCGACACCGCGCTGCGTACCGCCGACTCGGGTTACCTGACCCGGCGCCTGGTGGACGTCGCGCAGGACGTCATCGTCCGCGAGGAGGACTGCGGCACCGACCGCACCATCCCCTTCCGGGTGGCCGACAAGCTGGCCGACGGCACGCTGGTCAAGCCGACCACGTCCGAGACCAGCCTGGTCGGGCGCACCATCGCGGAGGAGGTCGTGGTCGACGGGACGGTCATCTTCCCGGGCGACACCGACCTGTCCGACGTCGTGGTGTCCCGCCTGGTCGAGGCCGGGGTCGAGGAGGTCCGGACCCGCAGCGCGCTGGTCTGCGAGGCCAAGATCGGTGTCTGCGCCGCCTGCTACGGCCGCTCGCTGGCCACCGGCAAGCGGGTGGACGTCGGTGAGGCCGTCGGCATCATCGCCGCGCAGTCCATCGGCGAGCCCGGCACCCAGCTGACCATGCGGACGTTCCACACCGGTGGTGTTTCTCACGGTGGTGACATCACGCACGGTCTGCCGCGTGTCCAGGAGCTGTTCGAGGCCCGCGTCCCCAAGGGCGTGGCACCGATCAGCGAGGTCGCCGGCCGGGTCAAGATCGACGAGACGGAGAAGACCCGCAAGGTCGTCGTCGTCCCGGACGACGGCTCGGACGAGATCCCCTACCAGGTCCCGATGCGGTCCCGGCTGCTGGTCAAGGAGGGCGAGCGCGTCGCGGTGGGCCAGCAGCTCATCGCGGGTGCGATCAACCCGCACGAGGTGCTGCGCATCCTCGGCCCGCGCGCCGTCCAGCTGCACCTGGTCCACGAGGTCCAGGAGGTCTACCGGTCGCAGGGCGTGTCGATCCACGACAAGCACATCGAGATCATCGTCCGCCAGATGCTCAAGCGGGTGAACATCCTCGAGTCGGGTGACACCGATCTGCTGCCGGGCGACCTGGTCGAGCGGCCGCACTTCGAGTCGCGCAACCGCAACGTGGTCGCCGACGGAGGGGTGCCGGCCGCGGGCCGTCCCGTCCTGATGGGGATCACCAAGGCCTCGCTGGCGACCGAGTCGTGGCTGTCGGCGGCGTCCTTCCAGGAGACCACCCGGGTGCTCACCGAGGCTGCGATGCACGCCAAGAGCGACCCGCTGCTGGGCCTCAAGGAGAACGTCATCATCGGCAAGCTCATCCCGGCCGGTACCGGCATGCCGCAGTACCGCAACGTCCGGGTCGAGCCCACCGAGGAGGCCAAGGCGGCGGTCTACTCCGTCGGGTCCTACGACGACGGCGCCGAGTACGCCTTCGGGCAGGGCTCCGGCGAGGCCGTCCCGCTGGAGGAGTACGACTTCGGTCAGTACAACCGCTGATCCCGTCGCCGCCGCCTGATCGGGCGGCGGCACAGGGCAAGGCACACGCATGACCGAAAGGCCCCCGCCGGTACGCCGGCGGGGGCCTTTCGGCTGCCTGCGGCCCGTTCCGGTGGTCACACCGGCCGCTCACCGCCCCCGGTCACTCCTGGGTCACGGTGATGTGGACGGGTCGCGCGATGACTCGTGTGGGCAGATGATTTGCGATACCCCCGGCGATCGGGGCAGGCTTGGGGACGAAAGTCCCCAGCGTGGCGACCTCGCCACCCGGGGAAAGGGCATGAGCCCTGGAGACCGCGTTATGCGCCGCGGGTCTCCGGGCGTACGGGCACTGGCCTGGGAGTAAGAACACCCAGGACAACGGCGCTGAAGGAGCCCGACGATGACCGAGCAAGACGGCACGCAGGGCCCACAGTGGCCGTTGCCTGACGACAAGGAGACCCCTGCCGCGGAGCAGGGGTCGCAGCCGGACCAGAACGAGCCGCCCGCGCGGCCGCTGGGTGACCGCACGGTGGTCTTCGGGGCGCCCCAGCTGGGCGGCCAGGCCGGCGGCGGGCAGCCACCGTCCCCGCAGCAGCCCCCGCCGCCCTCCCAGCAGCAGGGGCCGCCTCAGCAGCCGCAGCAGGGATACGAGCAGCAGGGGTACGAGCAGCAGGGCCAGCCCGGGTACGGGCAGGGGTACGAGCAGCAAGGCCAGCCCGGGTACGGGCAGGACGAGCGTCCCTCACCGCCGGCCCCGCCGCCGACGATGATCGAGCCGATCCCGGTGCAGCAGCCCGGGCAGCAGCCCGAGGCACCGCAGCAGCCGTACGGGGCTCCGCAGGAGCCGCAGCAGCAGTACGGCCAGCAGCCTCCGGCGCCCGGCATCTACGACCCGCCCGCCTCCGGCGGATACGGGCAGCAGCAGCCGCAGCAGGGATACGGCCAGCCGCAGGACTTCAGCCAGGACTACGGCCAGCAGGGCCAGCAGGGCCAGCAGGGCCAGCAGGGCCAGCAGCAGGAGTTCGGCCAGCAGGGCCCGCCGCAGGCGCAGTACGGCCAGCAGCCGTTCGAGCAGCAGGCACCGTACGGCCAGCCCCCGCAGCACGCTCAGCAGCCGCAGGAGCCGCAGCAGGGCTTCGGCCCGCCGCCCGCCGCTCCGGGCTTCGAGCAGCCCCAGCAGCCGCCGGCCGAGACCGAGTCGGCCGCCGACCGGACGCTGATCGTTCCGGGGCCGGGCAGCGGCGTCCCCAGCGCGGAGCCGCCCAGGCCCGTCGTGGACGACCAGGCCACGCTGCACTGGTCGCCGGGCACCGACATCCCCGTCGCGACCGGTCCCGAGCGCAAGCACGGCGAGTCCCCGGCCGAGCCGTGGCAGGCGGGCGGTCCTGACCAGGGGCAGTCCGACAACGAGCGCACGATGATGGTGCCCCCGCCCGACTCCGGGTTCGGCGCACCCGCGCCGGCACCGGAGTCGTACGGTCAGGAGCCGCAGCGGTACGGCGCTCCGGCACCGGCCCCGCAGCAGGGGGAGGACGCCCAGTCGACGCAGGCGTTCGACGCCTCGTCGCACCAGGGCCAGGTGGGCGGTGACGCTCCGGCCAACCCCGACCAGACCCGGATGGACATGGGGCGGCAGCAGTGGGGCGCGCCGGAGGGCCAGCAGCCGCAGCAGGGGTACGGCCAGCAGCAGGACTTCGGCCAGCAGGGCCAGCAGTTCGGCCAGCAGGGCCAGCAGGGCCAGCAGGACTACGGCCAGCAGGGGCAGCAGCAGGCGTACGGCCAGCAGCAGGGTTACGGCCAGCAGCAGTTCGGCCAGCCGGGTGAGCAGCAGCCGCAGCAGTACGGTCAGCAGCCCCAGCAGTTCGGCCAGCAGGGTCAGCAGGGCCAGCAGGACTACGGCCAGCAGGGCCAGCAGGGGCAGCAGCAGTACGGGCAGCAGCAGTACGGCGGGCAGGCCGCCGGCCAGCCCGGCAGCCACCGGGGCAAGCCGGCCAAGGGCGGCAGCAAGAACCTGATGCTGATCATCGCCGGGGTGGTCGCCCTGATAGTGATCATCGCGGTGATCCTCTTCGGCTTCGTCCTCTAGCGACGGAGCCGGCCCGGCGGCCGGGGCGGGGAAGATCTAAGATTCGGTCAGATCTTCCCCATCCGGTGGCCGCCGGGTCACAATGCCGGTGTGCCGTCCGGCCGCGCGGCGGGAACTCCCGCTCGCGGCGGGCCGTTACGCCGGAGGGAGAACGGATCCGGACGGCGTATCGATCTTGCGCCGGAGGGCCCCGGCACGATAGTGCGCCGCTCACTTTGCACTTTGGCGCGCGGCTGGGTAATCTCTTTCTTCGTGCCCGCTCTATGCGGGCCACTCTGCGTGCGCGCGAGCCTGGAGCCATCTTTGATGGCGGCTTCGCGTCGCGGCAAAAACTCCCCGGCTTGATTCGGCCCTTCTGGGCCGGGCGGTGGTGTGCGGCTCTTCATGAGAGTGCGACACGCCCGACCGCGTGGGTCGGAGAGGTCGGGAAACCGGCAGGTCACAGCCGCGCAAGCGGTGGTGATGACGGGTCTCGTGCACTACGGGATTCATCCAGAGAAGACTTACCGGCTCGGTACGAGGGAAGACGGAGACGCGGTGCCCACGATCCAGCAGCTGGTCCGCAAGGGCCGCCAGGACAAGGTGACCAAGAACAAGACGCCTGCGCTCAAGGGCAGCCCCCAGCGCCGGGGTGTCTGCACGCGCGTCTACACGACGACGCCTAAGAAGCCGAACTCCGCGCTTCGCAAGGTCGCGCGTGTCCGGCTGTCGAGCGGGATCGAGGTCACGGCCTACATCCCCGGCGTCGGGCACAACCTGCAGGAGCACTCGATCGTGCTCGTGCGGGGCGGCCGGGTGAAGGACCTCCCGGGTGTCCGGTACAAGATCATTCGCGGCACGCTGGACACCCAGGGCGTTCGGAACCGCAAGCAGGGGCGCAGCCACTACGGCGCTAAGAAGGAGAAGAGCTAATGCCGCGTAAGGGCCCCGCTGGCAAGCGCCAGCTGATCGCTGACCCGGTGTACAACTCGCCGCTGGTCACCGCGCTTGTCAACAAGATTCTTCTGGACGGCAAGCGGTCCATCGCGCAGAACATCGTGTACGACGCTCTCGAGGGTGCCCGCGAGAAGACCGGCAACGACCCGGTCGTCACGCTCAAGCGCGCGCTCGACAACGTCAAGCCGACCCTGGAGGTCCGCAGCCGCCGTGTCGGTGGCGCGACCTACCAGGTCCCGGTGGAGGTGCGGCCCTCCCGCAGCACCACTCTCGCGCTCCGCTGGCTGGTGGTGTTCGCCCGCCAGCGCCGCGAGAAGACCATGACCGAGCGCCTCATGAACGAGCTGCTCGACGCCAGCAACGGGCTGGGCGCCGCGGTGAAGAAGCGTGAGGACACGCACAAGATGGCGGAGTCCAACAAGGCCTTCGCCCACTACCGCTGGTAGCCCCGGCGGGTAACGACGACGACGAGACGACGCGAGGACACAGTGGCTACCAAAACCGGTGTAGACCTGGCCAAGGTCCGCAACATCGGGATCATGGCCCATATCGACGCAGGCAAGACCACGACGACTGAGCGGATCCTGTACTACACGGGGATCAGCTACAAGATCGGCGAGGTTCACGACGGCGCCGCGACCATGGACTGGATGGAGCAGGAGCAGGAGCGGGGCATCACCATCACCTCCGCTGCCACCACCTGCGAGTGGCCCGTGGCCGACGTCAAGCACACGATCAACATCATCGACACCCCCGGGCACGTCGACTTCACCGTCGAGGTGGAGCGCAACCTGCGGGTGCTCGATGGCGCGGTCGCGGTGTTCGATGGTGTCGCCGGTGTGGAGCCCCAGTCGGAGACCGTGTGGCGCCAGGCCGACCGGTACGGCGTGCCGCGGATGTGCTTCGTCAACAAGCTCGACCGGGTCGGCGCGGAGTTCCACCGCTGCGTCGACATGATCGAGAACCGGCTCAGCGCGACCCCGCTGGTCCTGCAGCTGCCGATCGGTGCCGAGTCCGACTTCAAGGGCGTCATCGACCTGGTGACGATGCAGGCGCTCATCTGGAACGAAGAGGCCAAGCTCGGCGAGATGTACGACACCGTCGACATCCCCGAGTCGCACGCCGACGCGGCCCGCGAGTGGCACGACAAGCTGGTCGAGACGCTCGCCGAGAACGACGACGAGACCATGGAGCTGTACCTCGAGGGCACCGAGCCCACCGTGGAGCAGCTCTACGCCGGCATCCGCCGCGCCACCATCGCGGCCGCGCTGACTCCGGTCACCTGCGGTACCGCGTTCAAGAACAAGGGCGTGCAGCCGCTGCTGGACGCGATCGTCCGCTACCTGCCCTCCCCGATGGACGTCGAGGCCATCGAGGGCCACGCCGTCCGCGACGAGGACAAGGCGCTGACCCGCAGGCCGAGCGAGGACGAGCCGTTCTCCGCCCTGGCCTTCAAGATCGCCAGCGACCCGCACCTGGGCAAGCTGACCTTCCTGCGGATCTACTCCGGCGTGCTGGAGTCCGGCACGCAGGTCCTGAACTCCGTCAAGGAGCGCAAGGAGCGGATCGGCAAGATCTACCGGATGCACGCCAACAAGCGCACCGAGATCGAGCGCGCGGGCGCCGGCGACATCATCGCGGTGATGGGGCTCAAGCAGACCACCACCGGTGAGACGCTGGCCGACGACAAGGACCCGATCGTCCTGGAGTCGATGAACTTCCCGGCGCCGGTGATCCACGTCGCGATCGAGCCGAAGACCAAGGCCGACCAGCAGAAGCTGGGCACCGCGATCCAGCGGCTGGCCGAGGAGGACCCGTCCTTCACGGTTCGGACCGAGGAGGACACGGGCCAGACCGTGATCTCCGGGATGGGCGAGCTCCACCTGGAGATCCTGGTCGACCGGATGAAGCGCGAGTTCAAGGTCGAGGCGAACGTCGGCAAGCCGCAGGTGGCGTACCGCGAGACGATCACCAAGAAGGTCGAGAAGGTCGAGTACACCCACAAGAAGCAGACGGGTGGCTCGGGCCAGTTCGGCCGCGTGATCATCGACCTGGAGCCGATCGGCGGCGGGTCCGACGGTTACGAGTTCGTCAACAAGGTCACCGGTGGCCGCATCCCGCGGGAGTACATCCCGTCGGTGGACACCGGATGCCAGGAGGCCGCCGAGTTCGGCGTGCTGGCCAGCTACCCGATGGTGGGCGTCAAGGTCACCCTGCGGGACGGCGCCTACCACGAGGTTGACTCCTCGGAGATGGCGTTCAAGGTCGCCGGTTCCATGGCGTTCAAGGAGGCCGCCCGCAGGGCGGGCGCCACGCTGCTGGAGCCGATGATGGCGGTCGAGGTCACCACGCCCGAAGAGAACATGGGCGATGTCATCGGTGACCTCAACAGCCGGCGCGGTCAGGTCCAGTCGATGGACGAGCGTTCGGGGATGCGGGTCGTCAAGGCCCTCGTGCCCCTTTCGGAGATGTTCGGCTACGTGGGTGATCTGCGCAGCAAGACCCAGGGCCGGGCTGTTTTCACCATGCAGTTCGACTCCTACGCCGAGGTTCCCGGGAACGTCGCACAGGAGATCATCGCCAAGGCCCGGGGCGAGTAGGCGAACAGCCAGTCCCGGGGCCAGCCCCAGATCACCATGCCAGCACACGAAGCGGCCGGGTAGCCGGCCGAGGATCGCAACAAGGAGCAACCCAGTGGCGAAGGCCAAGTTCGAGCGGACCAAGCCGCACGTGAACATCGGCACCATCGGTCACATCGACCACGGTAAGACCACCCTTACCGCGGCGATCACCAAGGTGCTGCACGACAAGTACCCGGACCTCAACCCCTTCACGCCCTTCGAGGACATCGACAAGGCACCGGAGGAGCGCGAGCGCGGTATCACCATCTCGATCGCGCACGTCGAGTACCAGACCGCCGCGCGGCACTACGCGCACGTGGACTGCCCGGGTCACGCGGACTACATCAAGAACATGATCACCGGTGCCGCGCAGATGGACGGCGCGATCCTGGTCGTGGCCGCCACCGACGGCCCGATGCCGCAGACCAAGGAGCACGTGCTCCTGGCCCGCCAGGTCGGCGTTCCCTACATCGTCGTCGCGCTGAACAAGTGCGACATGGTGGACGACGAGGAGATCCTGGAGCTCGTCGAGCTCGAGGTCCGCGAGCTGCTGTCGGAGTACGAGTTCCCGGGCGACGACCTGCCGGTCGTGCGCGTGTCCGCGTTCCAGGCGCTGCAGGGCGACGAGAAGTGGGCCGCGTCGATCGTCGAGCTCATGGACGCCGTCGACGGCAACGTGCCGCAGCCCGAGCGCGACATCGAGAAGCCCTTCCTGATGCCGGTCGAGGACGTCTTCTCGATCACCGGCCGCGGCACCGTGGTGACCGGCCGGATCGAGCGTGGCGTGATCAACGTCAACGAGGAAGTCGACATCATCGGCATCCAGGAGAAGTCGACCAAGACCACGGTCACCGGCGTCGAGATGTTCCGCAAGCTGCTCGACCGCGGCGAGGCGGGCGACAACGTCGGCCTGCTGCTGCGCGGCATCAAGCGCGAGGACGTCGAGCGCGGGCAGTGCATCATCAAGCCGGGGACCAACACCCCGCACACCGCGTTCGAGGGCCAGGTCTACATCCTGTCCAAGGACGAGGGCGGGCGGCACACGCCGTTCTTCAACAACTACCGCCCGCAGTTCTACTTCCGTACCACCGACGTGACCGGTGTGGTGACCCTCCCCGAGGGCACCGAGATGGTCATGCCGGGCGACAACACCGAAATGAGCGTTGAGCTGATCCAGCCCATCGCCATGGAGGAGGGCCTGAAGTTCGCCATCCGCGAGGGTGGCCGGACCGTGGGCGCCGGTCGCGTCACCAAGATCACCAAGTAGCACCCCTCGTCGATAGGGCGGCCCGACCCCCCTCGGGCGGGCGGGCCGCCGTATCGCGAACGACGAAGTAACCAGCGGCACTACAGCAAAGGACACCGAGGCCACCATGGCGGGACAGAAGATCCGCATCCGGCTCAAGGCCTACGACCACGAGGTCATCGACACCTCCGCGAAGAAGATCGTTGAGACGGTGACGCGGACGGGCGCCAAGGTCGCGGGCCCGGTGCCGCTGCCGACCGAGAAGAACGTGTACTGCGTCATCCGCTCGCCGCACAAGTACAAGGACTCGCGCGAGCACTTCGAGATGCGCACGCACAAGCGGCTGATCGACATCATCGACCCCACGCCCAAGACGGTCGACTCGCTGATGCGGCTCGACCTACCGGCCGGCGTGGACATCGAGATCAAGCTCTAGCTCTAAGGGACGCACCGAGAGATGAGTAAGCAGAGGAAGGGCGTCCTGGGCGAGAAGCTCGGCATGACCCAGGTCTTCGACGATGAGGGCCGGATCGTTCCGGTGACCGTCGTCCAGGCCGGGCCGTGTGTCGTGACCCAGCTCCGCACCCAGGAGAACGACGGCTACACCGCCGTCCAGCTTGGGTTCGGGCAGATCGACCCGCGCAAGGTGAACAAGCCGCGCACGGGTCACTTCGAGAAGGCCGGCGTCACGCCGCGCCGTTATCTCGTCGAACTGCGGGCTGACGACACCACCGAGTACGAACTCGGCCAGGAGATCACCGTCGAGGTCTTCGAGGCCGGCCAGAAGATCGATGTCACCGGAACGAGCAAGGGCAAGGGATTCGCGGGCGTCATGAAGCGCCACGGGTTCCACGGGCTGAGCGCCTCACACGGCACTCAGCGCAAGCACCGCTCCCCGGGCTCGATCGGCGGCTGTGCGACTCCTGGTCGCGTCTTCAAGGGCCTTCGTATGGCCGGTCGTCACGGCAACGCCCGCACCACCGTACAGAACCTGACCGTCCACGCCATCGACACCGACAAGAACCTGCTGCTCATCAAGGGCGCGGTTCCCGGTCCGAACGGCGGCGTGCTCCTGGTCCGCAGCGCTGTGAAGGGAGCGGGCAAGTGACCTCAAAGATCGACATCGAGTTGCCTGCGGCGATCTTCGACGCGAAGACCAGCGTGCCGCTGATCCACCAGGTCGTGATCGCTCAGCTGGCGGCGGCCCGGCAGGGCTCGCATTCGACAAAGACCCGGGGCGAAGTCTCCGGCGGCGGTAAGAAGCCGTACCGGCAGAAGGGCACCGGCCGGGCCCGTCAGGGCTCGATCCGGGCGCCGCAGTTCGCCGGTGGCGGCATCGTGCACGGCCCGCAGCCGCGGGACTACTCGCAGAAGACGCCCAAGAAGATGAAGGCCGCCGCGCTGCGCGGCGCCCTGTCGGACCGTGCGCGGTTCGACCGGGTGCACGTGGTCGACAAGATCATCGAGGGCGACACCCCGAAGACGAAGACGGCACTGAGCGCACTGCGCTCGGTCACCGACGCCAAGCGCGTCCTCCTGGTCCTGTCCCGTGAGGACGAGCTGACCTGGAAGAGCCTGCGCAACGAGCCGAGCGTGCACGTTCTCGTCTCCGACCAGCTCAACACCTACGACGTGCTGGTGAACGACGAAGTCGTCTTCACTCAGGCCGCTTACGACGAGTTCGTCGCGCGCGCCGGCAAGAAGGAGCGGGCGAAGTGACGAAGATCGCTGACCCCCGGGACGTCATCATCGCGCCGGTGGTCTCCGAGAAGAGCTACGGGCTCCTGGACGAGAACAAGTACACGTTCCTCGTCCAGCCCGACGCGAACAAGACTCAGATCAAGCAGGCCGTCGAGTCGGTGTTCGGCGTCAAGGTGACGAGTGTGAACACCCTCAACCGGTCGGGCAAGCGCAAGCGCACCCGGTTCGGCTACGGCAAGCGCAAGGACACCAAGCGCGCCATCGTCAGCCTGGCAGAGGGCGAGCGGATCGACATCTTCGGCGGTCCGGCCTAACCGGGGCCTCGAGGCAGACAAGGGATGAACGAATAAGATGGGCATCCGTAAGTACAAGCCGACGACGCCGGGTCGTCGCGGGTCGAGCGTGGCCGACTTCGTGGAGGTCACGCGCCGCGAGCCCGAGAAGTCGCTGCTGCGTCCGCTCCCCAAGAAGGGCGGCCGCAACAACCACGGCCGCATCACCACGCGTCACCAGGGCGGCGGGCACAAGCGCGCCTACCGGGTGATCGACTTCCGGCGGCACGACAAGGACGGCGTGCCGGCCAAGGTCGCGCACATCGAGTACGACCCGAACCGCACGGCTCGGATCGCGCTGCTGCACTACGCCGACGGCGAGAAGCGCTACATCCTCGCGCCGACCGGCCTCAAGCAGGGCGACCGCGTCGAGAACGGCCCGGGCTCGGACATCAAGCCGGGCAACTGCCTTCCGCTGCGCAACATCCCGACCGGTACGGTCGTGCACTCCATCGAGCTCAAGCCCGGTGGCGGCGGCAAGCTGGCCCGTTCCGCGGGCGCCGGCGTCCAGCTGCTCGCCAAGGAGGGGAAGTACGCCACGCTGCGGATGCCCTCCGGCGAGATGCGGATGGTCGACGTGCGCTGCCGCGCGACGGTCGGAGCGGTCGGCAACGCCGAGCAGTCGAACATCAACTGGGGCAAGGCCGGCCGGATGCGATGGAAGGGCAAGCGCCCGACCGTCCGCGGTGTGGCCATGAACCCGATCGACCACCCGCACGGTGGTGGTGAGGGCAAGACCTCTGGTGGCCGGCACCCGGTGAACCCGAACGGTAAGAAGGAAGGCCGTACTCGCCAGGCCAACAAGTCGAGCGACCGGCTGATCGTCCGTCGTCGCAGCAAGAAGAAGCGGTAGGAGTCGCTCGTTATGCCACGTAGCCTTAAGAAGGGCCCCTTCGTGGATGACCACCTGATGAAGAAGGTGGACGTCCAGAACGAGAAGGGCACCAAGAACGTCATCAAGACGTGGTCGCGGCGCTCCATGATCGTGCCGGAGATGATCGGTCACACGATCGCCGTGCACGACGGCCGCAAGCACGTCCCGGTGTTCATTACCGACGCCATGGTGGGACACAAGCTCGGCGAGTTCTCGCCGACGCGGACGTTCCGCAGCCACGTCAAGGAAGACCGCCGCAGCCGCCGAGGCTGACCAGGCAGTGCAGTAGCTCGTACGGAGAGAGGGAAAGCGATGGAAGCCAGGGCCCAGGCGCGGTTCATCCGCGTCACGCCCAGGAAGGCCCGCCGCGTGGTGGACCTCATCCGCGGCCTGCCTGCCGCGGAGGCTCAGGCGGTCCTGAGGTTCGCCCCCCAGGCTGCTAGTGAGCCGGTGGGCAAGGTGCTGGCGAGTGCCATCGCCAACGCCGAGCACAACTTCAAGCTCGACTCCGACGACCTCGTCGTGAGCCGGGCATGGGTCGACGAGGGGCCGACGCTCAAGCGTTTCCGTCCCCGTGCCCAGGGCCGTGCCTACCGCATCAACAAGCGCACGAGCCACATCACCGTGGTCGTGCAGTCGCGGGAAGAGGCCAAGGCCAGCAGCGGCAAGACGAAGAGGAGGGCCCGGTAGTGGGTCAGAAGATCAACCCGCACGGGTTCCGGCTCGGAATCACCACCGACCACAAAAGCGTGTGGTTCGCGGACAAGCTCTACAGGGACTACGTCAAGGAAGACGTCCAGATCCGGCGCATGCTGCAAAAGGGCATGGACCGGGCGGGCATCTCCAAGGTCGAGATCGAGCGCACCCGTGACCGTGTCGAGGTCAACATCCACACCGCCCGGCCGGGCATCGTCATCGGCCGCCGTGGCGCGGAGGCCGAGCGACTCCGGGGCGACCTGGAGAAGCTGACCGGCAAGCAGGTGCGGCTGAACATCCTCGAGGTCAAGAACCCCGAGATCGATGCTCAGCTGGTCGCGCAGGGCGTGGCCGAGCAGCTGTCCAGCCGGGTGGCGTTCCGCCGGGCCATGCGCAAGGCGATCCAGTCGGCGATGAAGTCCGGTGCCAAGGGCATCAAGGTCCAGTGCGGCGGACGCCTGGGCGGGGCCGAGATGTCCCGTTCGGAGTTCTACCGCGAGGGCCAGGTCCCGCTGCACACGCTGCGCGCCGAGATCGACTACGGCTTCTACGAGGCCCGTACGACGTTCGGCCGCATCGGCGTGAAGGTGTGGATCTACAAGGGCGAGGCCGGGGCGACCCGCGCCGAGCGCGAGCAGAAGGCCGCGCAGCAGCGCGCCGCCGGTGGCGGCGGTGGCGGTGGCGGTGGCCGTGAGCGCCGCGGCGACCGTCGCGGTGGCGGCGGTGGCGGTGGCGGCGGCGGCCGTGGTGGCGCCGGCGGCGGCGGCGGTGGCCGTGGCGGCCAGCGCGGTGGCGGTGGCGGCGGCGGCGAGCGTGCCCCGAAGCAGCAGGGTTCAGAGCAGCAGGCCCCCCAGGCGCCGGAGGCTGCTGCGAGTGGTGAGGGGAGCTGAAGTAGCCGATGCTGATCCCTCGTAAGGTCAAGCACCGTAAGCAGCACCACCCGAAGCGCCGTGGCATGGCCAAGGGTGGCACGAAGGTGACGTTCGGTGAGTTCGGCATCCAGGCCGTCGAGCACGCGTATGTGACGAACCGGCAGATCGAGGCCGCTCGTATCGCGATGACCCGCCACATCAAGCGTGGCGGCAAGGTCTGGATCAACATCTTCCCGGACCGTCCGCTGACCAAGAAGCCGGCCGAGACCCGGATGGGTTCCGGTAAGGGTTCGGTCGAGTGGTGGGTGGCCAACGTGAAGCCGGGCCGCGTGATGTTCGAGATCTCCTACCCGAACGAGCAGGTCGCTCGGGAAGCTCTGACGCGCGCGATCCACAAGCTTCCGATGAAGTGCAAAATCGTTAAGCGAGAGGTGGGTGAGTCCTGATGGCCAAGGGTCTTACCGCCGACGATCTGCGGACCGAGCCCCAGGACGTCCTGGTCACCAAGCTCAAGGAGGCGAAGGAGGAACTGTTCAACCTTCGCTTCCAGGCCGCGACCGGCCAGCTGGAGAGCCACGGGCGACTGCGCACCGTGAAGCGGGAGATGGCCCGCATCTACACCGTGATGCGGGAGCGGGAGCTCGGCATCGTCACGGTCGCCGAGGAGTCCGCGGAGGGCAAGGATGACTGAAGAGAAGACCGAGGAGCGGAACGCCCGCAAGGTGCTCGAAGGCCTCGTGGTGAGCGACAAGATGGACAAGACCGTGGTCGTGTCCGTCGAAGACCGCATCACGCACCGCCGGTACCACAAGGTGATCCGCCGCACGACCAAGTACAAGGCGCACGACGAGGCCAACGCGTGTGGCGTCGGCGATCGCGTCCGTCTCATGGAGACCCGCCCGATGTCGGCCACCAAGCGCTGGCGCGTGGTGGAAGTCCTCGAGAAGGCCAAGTAATCACTGGTTCCGCCAGGCTCCCCGGACGCGCAACGCGGTCCGGGGAGAACCGGTGTGACGAACAGGAGTCAACGTGATCCAGCAGGAGTCGCGACTCAAGGTCGCCGACAACACGGGTGCCAAGGAGATCCTTTGCATCCGGGTGCTCGGCGGCTCGGGTCGGCGCTACGCGGGAGTCGGCGACGTCATCGTCGCGACGGTGAAGGACGCCCTTCCCGGCGCCGGCGTGAAGAAGGGCGACGTCGTCAAGGCGGTCATCGTGCGTACCCGCAAGGAGCGCCGGCGGCCGGACGGCTCCTACATCCGTTTCGACGAGAACGCGGCCGTCCTGATCAGGGACGGCGGCGACCCCCGTGGCACCCGGATCTTCGGCCCGGTGGGCCGTGAGTTGCGCGACAAGAAGTTCATGAAGATCATCTCGCTCGCGCCGGAGGTGCTGTGATGAAGATCAAGAAGGGTGACGAGGTCATCGTCATCGCCGGCAAGGACAAGGGCGCGACGGGCAAGGTCCTGCGTGTCGACCGCAGCCGTGAGCGGGTCGTCGTCGAGGGCCTGAACCTCATGACCAAGAACATCAAGGCCGACCAGCAGCGCGCCGGCAAGGAAAGCGGCCGTGTCACGGTCGAGGCGCCGCTGCACGTCAGCAACGTCGCGCTCGTCGAGGACGGCAAGCCCGTCCGGATCGGCTACGAGATCGGCGAGGACGGCAGCAAGGTCCGGGTCACCCGCCCGCACAAGAGCCGGGCCGAGTCGGCCAGCGCTAAGGGCGGTAAGGAGCCTGCTTCCGATGACTGAGACCGTGACCGAGCAGACCGTTCCGGCGCCGAGGCTCAAGCTGCGCTACCGCGAGGAGATCGTGGGCGCGATGCGCGAGCAGTTCGGCTACGCCAACGTGATGCAGATCCCCGGCCTGACCAAGATCGTGGTCAACATGGGCGTGGGCGATGCCGCCAAGGACGCCAAGCTGATCGAAGGCGCGATCAAGGACCTGACCGCGATCACCGGCCAGAAGCCGGCCGTGAACCGGGCGAAGAAGTCCATCGCCCAGTTCAAGCTGCGTGAGGGCATGCCGATCGGCGCGCACGTCACGCTGCGCGGCGACCGCATGTGGGAGTTCCTGGACCGGCTGCTGGCCACCGCGCTGCCCCGGATCCGCGACTTCCGCGGCCTGTCGCCCAAGCAGTTCGACGGGAACGGGAACTACACCTTCGGGCTGACCGAGCAGGTCATGTTCCACGAGGTGGACCCGGACAAGATCGACCGCAACCGCGGCATGGACATCACGGTGGTCACCACCGCGAAGACCGATGACGAGGGCCGGGCGCTCCTGAAGCTCCTGGGCTTCCCCTTCAAGGAGAACTGATGGCGAAGAAGGCACTGATCGCCAAGGCGGCTCGGAAGCCCAAGTTCGGCGTGCGCAGCTACACTCGTTGCTCGCGCTGCGGGCGCCCGCGCGCGGTCTACCGGAAGTTCGGCCTGTGCCGGATCTGCTTCCGGGAGATGGCCCACCGCGGCGAACTGCCGGGTATCACGAAGTCCAGCTGGTGAGCGCCCGCCCCCGCGGGGGCGGCGCCCAGCCTGTAATAACCACCGGGCACCTGAAGAAGGTGTCCACGACCGCGCCAAAGGTCCACGGGTTTCATCCGCCCGAGGAAACCGTGGCGAGGGAGGGCCTGTAGCCCATGACGATGACCGATCCGATCGCAGACATGTTGACGCGTCTGCGGAACGCGAACTCGGCGTACCACGACTCGGTGTCGATGCCGTACTCGAAGATCAAGGCGCACATCTCGGAGATCCTCCAGCAGGAGGGCTACATCACCGGCTGGACGGTGGAGGACGCCGAGGTCGGCAAGAAGCTCACGATCGAGCTGAAGTTCGGCCCGACCCGCGAGCGCTCCATCGCCGGCATCAAGCGCGTCTCGAAGCCGGGTCTGCGGGTGTACGCAAAGAAGGACAACCTGCCCAGGGTTCTGGGTGGGCTGGGCGTCGCGATCATCTCGACGTCCTCCGGCCTGATGACCGACAGGCAGGCCGGCAAGCGTGGCGTGGGCGGGGAAGTCCTCGCCTACGTCTGGTGAGGGGAGGGCACTAGTAATGTCGCGTATCGGACGTCTCCCCATCACCGTGCCCGGCGGTGTCGACCTGAGTGTCGACGGCCGCCAGGTCACCGTCAAGGGGCCCAAGGGCGAACTGAGCCACACCGTCGCCGAGCCCATCGAGGTGGCGCTCGAGGACGGCACGGTCACCGTGACCCGGCCGGACGACATCAATGTCAACCGGGCGCTGCACGGTCTCACCCGCACGCTGATCAACAACATGGTCGTCGGCGTGACGGAGGGTTACAAGAAGACCCTGGTCATCCAGGGAGTCGGCTACCGCGTGGCGGCCAAGGGCAAGAACCTGGAGTTCTCCCTCGGCTACAGCCACACGATCACCGTGGAACCGCCGGAGGGCATCACCTTCACGGTCGAGCGGCCGACCCAGCTGATCGTCGAGGGCATCGACAAGCAGAAGGTCGGCGAGGTCGCCGCGAACATCCGCAAGCTGCGCAAGCCCGACCCGTACAAGGGCAAGGGTGTGCGGTACGAGGGTGAGCAGATCCGCCGCAAGGTCGGAAAGGCTGGTAAGTAGATCATGGCAGGCACCAAGACCCTGGCCGGTAAGGCCACGTCGGCCCGGGCGAAGTCCCGCAAGCGCCGGCACCTCCGGGTCCGCAAGAAGGTCGTCGGCACCGCCGCGCGGCCGCGCCTGGTCGTGACCCGCTCCAGCCGGCACATGTTCGTCCAGGTGATCGACGACACCGCGGGCCACACGCTGGCCTACGCGTCGACCATGGAGGCCGACCTGCGCGCCGACGACGGCGACAAGTCGGCCAAGTCCCGCCGGGTCGGCGAGCTCGTGGCCGCCCGCGCCAAGGAGGCCGGCGTCAGCGCCGTCGTCTTCGACCGGGGCGGCAACAAGTACCACGGCCGCGTGGCCGCCGTCGCCGACGGCGCGCGCGAGGGGGGCCTCGAGCTGTGACGGCCCTTGCTTTCGTCAATGATGAGAAGAGGAACCACTGATGGCAGCGCAGAGGCGTGGTGGCGGTCAGGGTGGCGACCGTCGCGACGGCCGCCGCGACGGTCGCGGTGGCGACCGTCGCGACGGCCGCCGCGACGGTCGCGGTGGCGCCGACAAGGGCCAGTCGTACATCGAGAAGGTCGTGGCGATCAACCGTGTCGCCAAGGTCGTCAAGGGCGGGCGTCGCTTCAGCTTCACCGCCCTGGTGATCGTCGGTGACGGCAACGGCACCGTCGGGGTCGGCTACGGCAAGGCCAAGGAGGTGCCCGCGGCGATCGCCAAGGGCGTCGAAGAGGCCAAGAAGCACTTCTTCAAGGTGCCGCGGATCCAGGGCACCATTCCGCACCTGGTGCAGGAGCGGGCCGCGGCGGGCGAGGTCCTGCTGCGTCCGGCCAGCCCCGGTACCGGCGTGATCGCCGGTGGCCCGGTGCGCGCCGTGCTGGAGTGCGCGGGGATCCACGACGTGCTGAGCAAGTCGCTGGGCAGCGACAACGCGATCAACATCGTGCACGCCACGATCGCGGGCCTCAAGGCGCTCAAGCGCCCCGAGGAGATCGCGGCCAAGCGCGGCCTGCCGATCGAGGACGTCGCCCCGGCCGCCATGCTGCGGGCGCGTGCCGCCGGCAGCGAGCCGCGTGCGGAGGTGGGATCGTGACGCAGCTCAAGATCACGCAGATCAAGTCCGTGATCAGCGAGAAGCAGAACCAGCGGGCCACGCTGCGCACGCTCGGCCTGAAGAAGATCGGGCAGAGTGTCGTCCGCGAGGACCGGCCCGAAGTGCTCGGCATGATCCGCACGGTGAATCATCTCGTCACCGTCGAGGAGGTCGACTGACATGGCGGACCTCACGAAGGACGCCGCGGGTGCCGAGGGCACTCCGCTGAAGCTGCACGACCTGCGTCCCGCCCCGGGATCCAACCGCGCCAAGGTCCGCAAGGGCCGCGGCGAGGCGTCCAAGGGCAAGACGTCGGGCCGCGGCACCAAGGGCACCAAGGCCCGCAACACGGTGCCGGTCGGGTTCGAGGGCGGCCAGATGCCCCTGATCCGGCGGCTTCCGAAGCTCAAGGGCTTCAAGAACCCCAACCGGGTCGAGTTCCAGGTCGTGAACCTGGACAAGCTCGGTGAGCTCTACCCCGAAGGGGGCGAGGTCACCGCCGACGACCTGGCGGCCAGGGGCGCAGTGCGCCGCAACCGCCCGGTCAAGATTCTCGGCAGTGGCGAGATCTCCGTGGCGGTCCAGGTGAAGGTGCACGCCTTCTCCGGTTCCGCCAAGGAGAAGATCGCGGCTGCCGGCGGCTCCGCCGAAGAGCTGTAAGGAAGACGGGCGATGGCGCCGGTGACGTCCGGTAGGACGGGACCGGTGCCATCGGCTGTTAGAGTCTCACCGGCGGTGGTGTCCCAGTGTGGGGCCCCCGTCGTCCATGGACCCGAACCCGGCCCCTCGGCGGCCAAGGATTCGCCAGTCGCGCAGGAGGAATGGTGCTGACCGCGTTCGCTCGGGCTTTCCGTACGCCGGACCTGCGTAAGAAACTTCTGTTCACGCTCTTCATCATCTTGATCTTCCGGATCGGCTCGATGTTGCCGTCCCCGGGCGTGAACACCGGGGTGCTGCGCGACACGGCCGAAGCCGCCAAAGAAAGCAACCAGCTCTACGGGCTGGTCGACCTGTTCAGCGGCGGCGCGCTGCTGAAGCTGTCGGTGTTCGCGCTGGGCATCATGCCCTACATCACCGCGAGCATCATCCTGCAGCTGCTGACGGTCGTGATCCCGCGCCTGGAGGCCCTCAAGAAGGAGGGCCAGTCCGGCACCACGAAGATCACCCAGTACACCCGCTACCTGACCGTGGGCCTGGCGATCCTGCAGGCCACCGGCATCGTGGCGATGGCCAGTACGGGGCAGCTCTTCCAGGGTGTGGCCGGCGGCCAGGACGTGCTCTACAACAACGACGTCTCCACGATCGTCACGATCGTGCTGGTGATGACGGCCGGTACGGCGGTCATCATGTGGCTGGGCGAGCTGATCACCGACCGCGGCGTCGGCAACGGCATGTCCATCCTGATCTTCACCCAGGTGGTCGCGGTCTTCCCCGGCCAGTTCTGGAGCATCTACAAGTCCAAGGGCGGCTTCGTCTTCGCGATCGTGCTGCTGGTCGGAATGGCGATTCTGGCCGGTGTGGTCTTCGTGGAGCAGGCGCAGCGCCGGGTACCGGTGCAGTACGCCAAGCGGATGGTCGGGCGCCGGATGTACGGCGGTACCTCGACCTACATCCCGCTGAAGGTCAACCAGGCCGGCATCATCCCGCTGATCTTCGCCTCGTCGATGCTCTACCTGCCGGTGCTGGCGACCCAGCTGTGGCCCAACACCGGCTGGCTGCAGAAGGTCCAGCCGTACCTGGCCCAGGACAACCCCTGGCACATGGCGATCTTCTTCGCCTTCATCATCTTCTTCACGTACTTCTATGTGGCCATCACGTTCAACCCCACTGAAGTCGCCGACAACATGAAGAAGTATGGTGGGTTCATCCCAGGTATTCGTCCGGGCCGGCCGACCGCCGAGTACCTCGACTACGTGCTCACCCGGATCACCACTCCGGGCGCGATCTACCTGGGGCTCGTCTCCCTGATCCCGATGGTGGCCTTCGCGCTCGTCGGCGCCAGCCAGGACTTCGCGTTCGGGGGTGCGAGCATCCTCATCGTCGTCGGCGTCGGACTGGATACCGTGAAGCAGATCGAGAGTCAGCTCCAGCAGCGCAATTACGAGGGCTTCCTCCGGTAGTGCGCATCGTTCTGGTGGGCCCCCCGGGAGCGGGCAAGGGGACGCAGGCCCAGTTCATCGCATCGCATCTGTCCATCCCGAAGATCTCGACAGGTGACATCTTCCGCGCGAACGTCAGCGGGGGTACCGAGCTCGGCAAGCAGGCCAAGAAGTTCATGGACCGCGGCGACCTGGTGCCCGACGAGGTCACCATCGCCATGGTGCGCGACCGGCTGGCCGAGGACGACGCCGGGCACGGGTTCCTACTGGACGGGTTCCCCCGCAACGTTCCGCAGGCGGAGACCCTGAAGAAGATCCTCGCCGAGTGGGACTCGCGGCTGGACATCGTCCTGGAGCTGGTGGTCGACGAGGACGAGGTCGTCCGGCGGCTGTCGGGCCGGCGCACCTGCGAGCAGTGCGGGCGCATCTGGCACGTCGACTTCGACGACAAGAAGGACGACATCTGCGACGAGTGCGGCGGGCATCTGTTCCAGCGGGACGACGACAAGGAAGAGGTCGTCCGGCACCGGCTTGAGGTCTACCAGGAACAAACCTCGCCACTCGTGAAGTTCTATGCTGATGAGCGCATTCTGGTCGGTATCGACGCGACCGGACCGGTCGAGGAAGTCACCAACCGGGCGCTCGCGGCGCTGCGGCCGCTGGAGACGTGATTCGAGAAGACCGCGGGTTCCCGCAGGGCACCTGCCCGCACGGGAGCCCGCGGTCTTCTCGTTGAACTCCCTGCCGCGGCCCGAATGACGGCCAGGTCAAGGGGAGAGATGTTCAAACGGCGTAGGCCCGCGATCCAGATGAAGACCGCCGAGCAGGTGGAGCTGATGCGGGGGGCCGGCCTGCTGGTCGGCCAGACCCTCGAGCTGCTGCGCGAGTCGGTCAAGCCCGGGATCACCACCAAGGATCTGGACGAGATCGCCGAGCGCAACATCCGCGACAACGGCGGCGTCCCCTCGTTCAAGGGCTACCACGGCTTTCCCGGGACGATCTGCGCCTCGGTGAACGAGGAGATCGTGCACGGCATCCCGAGTTCCGGCAAGGAGCTGCGGGACGGTGACGTGATCTCCATCGACTGCGGCGCGATCGTGCAGGGCTGGCACGGCGACGCGGCCATCACGGTTCCGGTGGGCGAGGTCTCCGCCGAGCTGACCCGGCTCCTGGAGGTCACCGAGGCGTCCCTGTGGCGCGGTCTGGCGGCCGGAGTGGCCGGAGCCAGGCTCACGGACATGTCGCACGCGATCGAGTCGTACATCCGCTCTCAGGGCTCCTACGGCATCGTCGAGGGGTACGGCGGGCACGGCATCGGGACCGAGATGCACATGGACCCGCTGATCCCCAACCACGGAGCGCCCGGGCACGGCCCCGTGCTGGAGCCGGGGATGTGCTTCGCGGTCGAGCCGATGGTCAATCTCGGCACCAAGGACACCCTGGAACTCGAGGACGGCTGGACCGTTGTCACCACTGACGGGCGCCGTTCGGCGCACTTCGAGCACACGTTCACCGTGACCCCCGACGGCCCTCGCGTGCTCACGGCACTTGACGAGGGCCGGGAGTGGTTCTCCAAACTGGGGAGTAGCAGCTCCTCCTGAACCCATGAGGGAATGGCCATGCCGCCGAATCCCGAGATGAGAGCCTCGGACGCCGACCGCGACCGGGTGGCCTCGACGCTGCGCGAGCACTGCGCGCAGGGCCGCATCACCATGGACGAGCTGCAGGAGCGGCTGGACGCGACGTACGAGGCCAGGACGCTCGGGCAGCTCCAGGACGTGACGTCCGATCTGCCGGAGGAGGACCTGCACGAGCTGCCCGTACCCGCGGCCCAGCGGACGACGTACGTCCCGGCGACGAAGGACCGGCGGGGCGGCGAGGTGTCCCCCGTCGGTCCGCGCGCCATGTGGGTCACCTGGGGCGCGGTCAGCGGGATCAGCCTGACGATCTGGTTGATCCTGGCCGTGACCGGCACCCTGGCCTACCCGTGGTGGCTCTGGGTGGCCGGCCCGTGGGGCATCGCCCTGCTGATCAAGACCTTCGCAGGCCCCAAGCGCCCCTGAACCAGGCCCCGGCCCCTCGCCTGCCTACTCGACTTCCATCAGCGGGCGGAAGTTGCCGGTCGGCAGGAAGTGCGTGGTCGCGCCGCCGTCGGCCCCGATCAGGTGCACGGCGAATCCCGCCGGCTCGCCGGTGACCGCGGCCCGGCCCGCCGAGGTCAGGTCGAGGAACAGCTGGCGGTACGTGCTGGGGCAGGTCGTGCTGACCCGGCCGGCCAGCATCCCCACCGAGCCGCGGTGCACGTACCCGCTGATCACCCGGACCACCTGCCGGTGCCGCCCGATGACGTCGGCGAACCCGGCCGGCTCGATGAACCGCAGGTCGTCCAGGAACGGGATCCCGATCGGGTACGGCGGGTGGTGCGTGGCGACCACCGTGGGCGTGCCCGGATCGGCCGCGAGCGTGGTCTCCAGCCAGGCCAGCCGCTCGGCGTCCATGTTGCCGTACGGGGAGCCCGGGAGCGTCGTGTCGCAGCACACGAGCCGCGTGCCCGCCACGTTCACCGCGTACTGCAGCGGGGCCTGGGGGAGCACACCGCTCTCGGCCACGGCCGGATGGTCGTGGAACGCCGCGCGCAGGGCGTCGCGGTCGTCGTGGTTGCCGGGCATCGGATAGACCGCCATCGGCAGCGGCGACAGCAGCGCGTGCAGCCGCGCGTACTCGGCGGGTCGGCCGCCGTCGGCGAGGTCGCCGGTGAGCACCACGGCGTCCGGGCGCGCGGGGAGCGACAGCAGACTCGACACCGCCGCCCGCAGCGCCCGGACGGGGCCGGAGTCGTCGGCCACGACACCACCGCGACCGGCGGCGATATGGATGTCGCTGAGCTGAGCGATGATCGCCATTGATCCCCTCCCCCTACTTCCACAGCACATCACGGTTCCGGGCGGAGGGCACGCCCGCGGGTCCCTCGCCCCGGGCGTACCGTACGCCCGGGGCCGTCCCGATCTTCGCGGTCACCGGCCGCGCTGTCGATCCGGCCGGCGGAGAGCAAGATCACCCCTGGTCCCGGACCTCCCGGGCGTGGCGCGCCGCCGCGCGGGACCGGTCCAACGGACCGCCCCGGAAGGCGTCAGGCCACGTACGGAATGACCGCCGACAGCGCCGAGGTGACGTCCTCGGCGGCCGGTGCCACGTCCGGGACGACGTCCCGCAGCGCCAGCCACCCGTTGATCGCCTGGGTGGTCGGACGCGCCTCGCGCAGCTGCGGATCGTCGAGGTCGTACCAGGCGGCCACCTTGGACCAGCGCCACAGCCGGAGGCCCCCGGTCGACATCTCCGAGGCGGGGAAGCCGCCGGCCCCCCGCGCGCCGGTGATGGCGAGCCGTACCGAGTCGATCGAACGGCGGACCCGCTCGGAGATGTCGCGGATCGTCAGCAGCGGGTCGGCCTCGACCCGCTGCACCCGCAGCCCGGGCGCGCTGGCCTCCATGTGCTCGACCATCTCCATGATCGCGGCGGCCAGCGTCCGGCCCTGCCAGGCGCACGAGGCGTTGCCGGGACGGTCGGCGTGCTGCGGCTCGGTGATGATCGAGACGGTGACGTTGCCGTGCGTGCGGTCGAACAGGGCGTCCAGCTCTTCCTCGTAGAGCGGACGGCTGAGGATCAGCGCGAAGTCGTAACTCGGCATGCCGATCCTCCCTGGACGTCCTTCCTCCCGGAAAGGTACAACGTCACGGGCGTTGTATGCTTGGGTCGGGAGCAGTCTCCGGACCCGGATCGTGCGACAATTTCACATTCGGTCGCCCGGTGACGTAAACTCTCTTGTCGGCTCGCTTTCGGCCGCCTCAGAACCCTGCCCGGACCTTCCGTCCCGGCACGGTCGTGGCCGGGTTCCCCTTGGAGATCCGCTGGATCCCTGCTGGAGGACGCTGCGGGCCAGGTCCCATGAGCCGATCAGCGAAGCGCGGAGGACATGCCCAAAAAGGAAGGCGCCATCGAGATCGAGGGCACCGTGATCGAGTCCCTCCCCAATGCCATGTTCCGAGTGGAGCTGGACAACGGGCACAAGGTGCTCGCCCACATCAGCGGCAAGATGCGGATGCACTACATCCGGATCCTGCCGGACGACCGCGTCGTCGTGGAGTTGAGCCCCTACGACCTCTCGCGCGGTCGGATCGTCTACCGGTACAAGTAAACTCACGCACACACCACTGGGGTTGCCTTCCTCACGCGTGGCTGCGTGAGGGTGACCCTGATTCCAAGGAGACCCAGTGAAGGTCAAGCCGAGCGTCAAGAAGATCTGCCAGAAGTGCCGCGTCATCCGCCGGCACGGCCGGGTCATGGTGATCTGCTCCGACCCGCGCCACAAGCAGCGTCAGGGCTGACGTCCTGACCGGGCCGACGTCCCGACGGGACCGGCGCCCGACAACTCCAGACGCGCATCGCAATTCCTTCACACGTCGCCGTACGGCACCCGATCCCGAAGCGAAGGCTTCGTGATCAGGTCGTACGGCACCGGCGTGTGAGGGGCGACCCTCGGACGGAGGCCGAGGCCGCCACCCGGGCAGGGTGTTCGCGGACAGCGATGCGCACATACCTCCGCAACTGAAGGGAACTGCCCAACATGGCACGCCTGCTCGGCGTCGACCTCCCGCGCGAAAAGCGCATGGAGGTCGCTCTCACCTACGTCTTCGGCATCGGCCGTACCCGGGCGAAGGAGACCCTCGAAGGCACCGGGGTCAGCCCCGACCTCCGGGTGCACCAGCTCGGCGACGACGATCTGATCAAGCTTCGCGACTGGATCGAGACCAACTACAAGATCGAGGGCGATCTTCGCCGCGAGATCCAGGCCGACATCCGTCGCAAGATCGAGATCGGTTGCTACCAGGGCATCCGGCACCGCCGCGGGCTTCCGGTCCACGGCCAGCGCACCCAGACCAACGCGCGTACCCGCAAGGGCAAGAAGAAGACCGTGGCCGGCAAGAAGAAGACCGGCAAGAAGTAGTCCGGCCGTACGGACCGCGGTCCGTGATCCGGATCGATGACCTCAGGAGTAGAGAGAGCAGATGCCTCCAAAGAGCCGTGTCGGCGCGAAGAAGGTGCGCCGCAAGGAAAAGAAGAACGTCGCTCATGGGCACGCCCACATCAAGAGCACGTTCAACAACACCATCGTCTCGATCACCGATCCCAACGGGAACGTGATCGCGTGGGCCTCCTCCGGCCACGTGGGCTTCAAGGGCTCGCGTAAGTCGACGCCCTACGCCGCCCAGCAGGCGGCCGAGTCGGCCGCCCGCCGCGCCATGGAGCACGGCATGCGCAAGGTCGACGTGTTCGTCAAGGGCCCGGGTTCCGGGCGCGAGACCGCCATCCGGTCGCTGCAGGCGACCGGACTCGAGGTGGGCTCCATCCAGGACGTCACGCCGGTTCCGCATAACGGCTGCAGGCCGCCCAAGCGGCGTCGAGTCTGAGGCAGGGGGAGAACTAGAAAATGGCTCGTTACACCGGCGCCGACTGCAAGCTTTGCCGTCGCGAGAAGATGAAGCTGTTCCTCAAGGGCAGCAAGTGCGAGGGGCCCAAGTGCCCCATCGAGATCCGGCCCTACCCGCCGGGTGAGCACGGCCGCGGTCGTCCCAAGGAGACCGAGTACCTGCTCCAGCTTCGTGAGAAGCAGAAGGCCAAGCGCATCTACGGCGTTCTGGAGCGGCAGTTCAGCAACTACTACGTCGAGGCCAACCGCCGCGCGGGCAAGACGGGTGAGAACCTGCTGACCCTGCTCGAGCGCCGCCTCGACAACGTGGTCTACCGCGCGGGCTACGCCAAGTCGCGCGACATGGCCCGCCAGCTGATCCGGCACGGCCACATCCGGGTCAACGGCAAGAAGGTCAACATCCCGTCGTTCCTGGTGCACGAGGCCGACATCGTCGATGTCAAGGCCAAGTCCCAGGAGATGACCCCGTTCCAGGTCGCCAAGGCCGAGTCCGGCGACCGTCCGGTCCCGGCGTGGCTGGGCGTGGACGCGGACAAGATGCGGATCTTCGTGCACTCGCTGCCCGTCCGGCAGCAGATCGACGCTCCCGTCCAGGAGCAGCTGATCGTCGAGCTCTACTCCAAGTAAGAGCTCACAACCGTCCCCTGAAGGCCTCTGACGTGCGGAAACGCCCGTCCGGGGCCTTCGGGGGCCGGGCACGTACCATGGAGAACGCGGTCGTCAAATAGCGGGCGCCGCGGAAAGAAGGATCATCATGCTCATCGCACAGCGTCCCACTCTCACCGAAGAGCAGGTCGACGAGTACCGGTCCCGGTTCACCATCGAGCCGCTGGAGCCGGGCTTCGGCTACACGATCGGCAACTCGCTCCGCCGTACCCTGCTCTCCTCGATCCCCGGTGCCGCCGTCACCAGCATCCGGATCGAGGGCGTCCTGCACGAGTTCTCCACCGTTCCCGGGGTCAAGGAGGATGTCACCGACATCATCCTGAACCTCAAGGAGCTGGTGGTCTCCTCCGAGCACGACGAGCCCGTGGTGATGTACCTGCGCAAGCAGGGTCCCGGCGAGGTGACCGCGGCCGACATCGCGCCGCCGGCCGGGGTCGAGGTCCACAACCCCGACCTGCACCTGGCCACCCTGAACAACAAGGCCAAGCTCGAGATGGAGCTGACGGTCGAGCGCGGCCGCGGCTACGTCTCGGCCGCGCAGAACAAGCAGCCCGGCCAGGAGATCGGCCGGGTGCCGATCGACTCGATCTACTCGCCGGTCCTCAAGGTCACCTACAAGGTCGAGGCGACCCGAGTCGAGCAGCGCACCGACTTCGACCGTCTCATCGTCGACGTCGAGACCAAGCAGTCGATGCTGCCGCGCGACGCGGTGGCCTCGGCCGGCAAGACCCTGGTCGAGCTGTTCGGGCTGGCCCGCGAGCTCAACGTCGAGGCCGAGGGCATCGACATGGGCCCGTCCCCGACGGACGCCGCGCTGGCGGCGGACCTGGCGCTGCCCATCGAGGAGCTCAACCTCACGGTGCGCTCGTACAACTGCCTCAAGCGCGAGGGCATCCACTCGGTGGGCGAGCTCGTGGCCCGCAGCGAGCAGGACCTGCTGGACATCCGCAACTTCGGCGCCAAGTCGATCGAAGAGGTCAAGCAGAAGCTCAACGACATGGGCCTGTCGCTGAAGGACTCCCCGCCCGGGTTCGACCCGAGCGCGGCGGCCGACAACTACGGCGACGACGACGCAGGCTACGCCGAGACCGAGCAGTACTGACACCAGCTGTACGCACATTGTCCGTGACTGACGCGCCAAGCGTCACCACTGACGAGGCTCAACTGTCACGCGATCGGGCGCCCCGGAGTCTGGACTGAGGAGCGGTGAAAAGGGCGAGGAACGAGCCCTTTTCACCGCGACGAGGGAAGACTCCGGGTAAAAAGCGCCCGATCGCACAAAAACACTCCGTCGGTACCTGATACGGCCGGCGCAGGAAGGAACGACCATGCCTCAGCCCACCAAGGGCGCCCGGATGGGTGGCAGTGCCGCGCATCAGAAGCTCATGCTGGCCAACCTGGCCACGGCGCTGTTCGAGCACGGCCGCGTCACCACCACCGAGGCCAGGGCCCGGCGGATGCGTCCGCTGGCGGAGAAGCTGATCACCAAGGCCAAGAAGGGCGACCTGCACAACCGTCGCCAGGTGGCCCGGGTGATCCGTGACAAGGGCGTCATCCACGAGCTCTTCACCGAGATCGCGCCGTCCTTCGAGAACCGTCCCGGTGGTTACACCCGTATCACCAAGCTCGGCCCGCGCAAGGGCGACAACGCCCCGATGGCCGTGATCGAGCTGGTGCGCGAGCCGCTGACCGCCGCCGGTGGTACCGCTCCGGTCGCGGCTCCGGCCGCCGAGCCGGAGGCTCCGGCCGAGGACGACGTCACGCTGACCAAGGGCGAGGACGCCGCCGAGGCCCCGGAGGCCACGGACACCGAGGCCGCGGACACCGAGTCCAAGGACGCGGAGTCCAAGGACGAGGCCAAGTAGGACCGAAGGAAGCGTCCGCGAGGACGTTCGCGCTCGACATGCGCATGGGCCCGCCGTTCCGCTACGGGACGGCGGGCCCGATCTTTGCCAGACTGCTTTCATGGTCACGCCACGGGGTCGACGGTTGTCAGAATGCGCGCCGGGGCGCTGGGCCCCCCAAGGGAGAGACGCTCGGAAATGACCGCTTTGCTGCGACTCAGGCTCGACATCGGCTACGACGGTGCGGGCTTCGCCGGCTGGGCGCGGCAGCCCGACCAGCGCACCGTGCAGGGGATCATCGAGGACGCCCTGGCGCGGTTGTTGCGGCTCGATCCGCCGCCGGTGCTGACCGTGGCCGGCCGTACGGACGCGGGCGTGCACGCGCGGGGCCAGGTGGCGCATGTGGTCGTGCCGGTCGCCTCGTACTCCATGGTGAACGGCACCATGCCCCGGCGGCTGGCGGGCCTGCTGCCGCCGGATGTGCGGGTGTGGCGGGTGACGGTGGCGCCGGAGGGGTTCGACGCGCGCTTCTCGGCGCTGTCGCGGCGGTACGCCTACAGCGTGTGTGACGATCCGGTGGGCGTCGACCCGCTGCGGCGCCACGATGTGCTGTGGCATCCCCGCCCCCTGGATCTGGACCGGATGAACGCCGCCGCGGCCTTGATGGTGGGCGAGCATGACTTCGCCGCGTACTGCCGCAAGCGGGAGGGCGCGACGACCATCCGGGAACTGCTGCGCTTCGACTGGCACCGGGAGGACCCGTACGGCGTGAAGGACCGCACGGAGGGTCGCGTGCTGCGTTCCGCGGCTCCTCAGCGGGGGGTGGCGGTCGCCACGGTCGAGGCGGACGCGTTCTGCCACTCCATGGTGCGCGCCCTGGTCGGGGCCATGCTGGTCGTGGGCGACGGGCGGCGCGATGTCGACTGGCCCTCGAAGGTCCTGGCGGCGCGTACGCGGGATTCGGCCGTGAACGTGGCGCCCGCGCACGGGCTGTCGCTGGAGGAGATCCGGTACCCGCTGGCGGAGAACCTGGCCCGGCGTGCCCAGGAGACCCGGCGCGTCCGTACCCTCAGCCCCGGCGCCACCACCCAAGGTTGACTCGTGGCGTGTTCGCCCTTTCCGCAGGGCTGGAATGGCGAACACGCCACGAGTCAACGGGACGCGGGGTGCCGGCTCAGCTTCGGGCGCGGGCGTCGATCGGGCGTAGCGCGTAGCCCACGAACTGCTCGGCGACCGACTTCAGCATCGGGTCATCCGGCTTGGGCTGATCGCCGTTGGCGTACGTGGCGTAGGCGTAGGCGATGTAGCGGCCCCGTACCGTGCCGGCCGCGTAGCCGCCCGCCCGGTCGATGTTCTTCGTCCGCCCGCCGCCCATGCCGCGGAACCATTCGTACTTGCTCGGATCTCCGGCCCTGCTCGCCTTGAGTGCTCCGGCCTTGGTGGGGAGCACGGCGATGCCGGAGGTGACGGCGAGCGCCCTTTCCTTGTCCAGGAAGGTGACGCGGACCACGCTGCTGCAGCGGCCGTCGGTCAGCGCCTTGGCCATGGCGCCGCGCGCGGTCAGCGCGCACTGGTGGTTGACCGAAGCGCGGTCGCGAACGTACGTCCTGCCACCCAGGGTCACCTGGTTGGACGGGAACGCCTCGGTGAGCGCCAGCGCCTTGCCGTCGGTACGCGCGCTGTCGATGGTGGACGGCGGCGCCCCGTCGTCCGGTGCCGAAGTCCCGGTGGGCGCCGGAGCCTGGGGCTGGGACGGCTGCGGTTCGGTCTTGGTGCCCGACGACTCGGCCGCCTTGGCCGTACGGCTCTTGCTGTCGGAGTCGCCACCCACGATGGCGAACGCGGCGATGGCGATGATGGCGGCGGCCACCACGCCCCCGCCGATCAGCAGCGGCTTGCGCCCGCCGCCCTTCTTGCCCGCCGGCGCGCCGCTCGGCCCGGAGCTCAGCGGGCCCGCGCTGAACGTCCGCGGGCCGCCGTCGATCGGCATCCCGCCCTCGGCGTGGTAGACCGGCGCGATCACCAGGGGCGCGGTCGGCGTGTCCGTCGCGTCGTCCGCCGGCCCGGACTCGCGCGGCAGGACCGCGTCCGGGGTCAGCGCCGGTTCGGGTGCCGCTTCCCGCACCTCGGGCTTCGCCTCGTCCGCCGGTTCGTTCCCGGGTTCGGCGGGGGGCTTCGGTGCTCCGGCGGCGGCCTCGTCCGGTCGCATGACCGGGATGCCGTCGGGGTCGGTGTCGGGGTACGAGGGTCCCGGCCGCTGGACGATCGGCTCGGCGGGTACGGCGCCACGGGTGTCGACGTTCGGGACACCGCGACCGGCGACCAGCGTGCCGGGAAGGGGAGGCACGGACGGCTTCGGCGCCTTTTTCTCGGCTTCCGGCTCAGGCGCGGGCTCAGACTCCGCCTCCGGCACGGGAGCGGACTTCGGCTCCGGCTTGGCCTTCACCTCGGGCCCAGGCTTCGGCTCCGGCACGGGAGCGGACTCGGGCTCCGGCTTGGCCTCCGCCTCGGGCTTGGCCTCCACCTCCGCCTCGGGCTCGGGCGTCGACTTGGGCTTGGGCTTGGGCTTGGCGGCGGCGGGTGGTGGGGCGGACGCGTCGTCGCCCGAGGCCCACCAGGGCCGCTGCAGGCCGATGGGGAGCCGGAACTCCTCGGAGCCGCCGGTGTCTTCGGTCATGGGATCCGCCTTGCCGAAACTGGGCGGCGCCGGGGGCGAGGGGGCGGAGTCCGTGCCCTCGTCCTCGGCCGGATCCCAGCCCTCGTTAGGTCCAGACATAGCGAGAAAAGGTACTCATCCAGGTCAGTTCGCGAACGGTTTGCCTTCGGTTTCCCGGTAGTGCAGGGCGAAGCTCAGATTGCTGCCCTTGAGGAGCTGCTCCCCGAACGCGGACACGGTCTTGTGGTACTTGCTGGCGATCTTCTTGCCGTCCGGCCGCTGCACCCAGGTCATCACCAGGTAGTGGCCCTGGGCGCGGGCGGTGCCGAGCGCCTCGCCCTTGCCGATCGTCTTGCTGACGCCCTTGCCGGGCAGCGGCTGCAGGAACGCGTCCTTGGCGACCGCGGCCTTCTGTGCGGCCTTGGCGGCGTCCTCGGTCTTGAGGTTGAGGACGCCGACCGTACCGACCAGCACCTTGTCGCCGCGGGCGTAGGTGGCGCGCAGTGCCTGCGAGCAGCCGCCCTTCTTGATCGCGGCGGTGAGCTTGGTGCCGTTGATCGTCTTGGTGCAGTCGCGCCGGGCGTGCCAGCCGGTCCGCACGTACTTCTCGCCGTCCGCCTTGAAGCCGGTCTTGCCGAAGGCCTCCTTGAGCGTCAGCGGGCTGGGGTCGGTCGTACGGCTCTTCAGCTTGACCGGCTCCAGTACGGGCGGGGTCGGCGTCGGCGCGGCCTTCGTGGTCGGCTTGGCGGAGCTCTGTCCGCCGGCGTTGGCGGCCTTGGGGTCGTCGTCCTTGAGGACCGAGGACAGGCCGATGCCGCCGCCGATGAGGACGAGACCGGCCACGGCCGCCGCGCCGATGATCAGCGGCAGGCCGCGCTTCCTGGCCGGCGGGGTGGGGCCGCCGCGCGGCCCGGGGCCCTGGGGGCCGCCGCCGTACGCGTCGCCGTAAGGGTCGCTGTACGGGTCGGCTTCGTGATCGCCGGGGCCAGGGGCGAAGTGGTCGCCGGGACCGTGAGCGAACCGGTCACCGGAACCTGGGGCGAAGTGGTCGCCCGGGCCGGGGGCGAAGTGGTCGCCCGGTGGCGGTGCGTAGGGGTCGTCGCCCGGCGGCGGGCCGTACGCCTCGTCGCCGCGCGGAGCGAAGGGGTCGTTGCCTCCTGGCGGCTGCTCCGGTGGCCAGCCGCCGGGTTTGCCTTGTTCGCCCGGATAACCCATGGCTTGGACCTTACCGTTCCTTCGTCATGGCTCTGGACCCATGCTGGTGGACCTGCTTGCGGACCTTTCGACCACCCACCATGACATGGGGTCGAACCGGACGCCGCCGGTTTCGCAAGGTCTCCCGCCGTACGGGACGGTCCTATTTCCAGCCGAAATTCTGCGTCCAGTACGGGCAGCCGGAGCCGTCGGCCATCCCGACGCCGATGGCGCGCAGGTCGCAGTTGAGGATGTTGGCCCGGTGTCCCGGGCTCTTCATCCAGCCCTCCACGACGGCCGCGGGCGTGGGGTAGCCCTTGGCGATGTTCTCCGCGCCGGGGCTCGTGTAGCCGGCCTCCTCCATCCGCTTCCAGGGGCTGTCGCCGTTCCGGGACGTATGGGAGAAGTAGTCGTTGGCGGCCATGTCCTTGGAGTGGCCTCGGGCGGAGGCCACCAGGCGCGCGTCGATGCGCAGGGCCGAGCATCCCTTCGCCGCGCGCTCCTTGTTGGTGAGGAGCGCCACGGCGGTCTCGGCCACGGACGATCCGGCGATCGCGCCGCCGCCGCCGCTGCCGCCGGTCGGCTTCTTCTTGTCCGGGGCGTCCGACTTCGACGTGTCGGGTGTGGGGGTGGCGCGTCCGGTGGCGGGGAGGGGCTTGAGCGGCGGGGCGCTCTCGCTCGGCGTGGGCGCCGGGGCGGAGCCGCCGGCGGCCTCCCGCTGGTCGAGGTTCGTCCCGGGGGTGGGGTCGGCGGCCAGCGGAGCCGGCTTGGAGGCGGCAGCGGGTTCCGAGCGCATCTCCGGCAGGACGAGCCGGTCGATCGCCACGCCCGTGCCGATGGCCAGAACGGAGGCCGTGATCGCCGCCACCAGGGTCACCCTGGACTTGCCACCGGAGCGCCGCGGGCCCTGCCCGCGATGCCCGCGGCCGCCCTGGCCCGCTGGGGGACCGGGACGCCTGCGGGGTGCGGGCGGTCCCGCGAACTCGACCCTGACCCGGCCGTCGTCGTGACCGTCGTTCCACTCGGGGACGCCGCTCGGCTCGACCGGCGGCCTGCCGGAGCCACCAGAGCCGGCGGAACCGACGAAACCACCGGGACGGCCGACGGCCCGTACAGGCTCCTCGGGCCGCGGGCGGCTGGGCCGGGCGAACCAGTTGCCTTCCTGGCCTTGCGGACCTTCGCCTTGCCGGCCTTCCTGGCCGGGGGCCTCGGCGGGAGTTCCCGGTGCGAGCCCGCGGCCGGCGACCAGGCGTGCCTCGCCGGGCTCCGGACGGCGCTGCCGCCGCGGCAGCTCCGGCAGTTCCTGCTGTCCGGGCGGCGGGCCCGCTGGACGGCCAGGCGGTACGGAGGGGCCGGAGGCACCGCTACGGTCCGAACGTCCAGGACGGTGGGGGTCGGCGGGTCGGCCGGAACTACGGGGCATCGGCGGGGCTCCCGGGGGCTGGGCGGCGACGGTCGTACAGGCCGGTCGGGCCGCACCTTATCCTTATTGGGGGCCTAAGTCCCTGCAATTCTCCCAAAACCATGGGCGGTCGGGTCCGTGGCGGTGCGCCGTCACAACGACCGCCCGCCGGTCCGGGGCTGATCTTCGCTTTGACCCGCACCCCTGCGGCTGGGTATCCTGCCTATTCGTTGTATGCGGTGACGCCTGTCCTTCGGGAACGGTAAAGACCGCGACCGCCGGTGCGCCCGCAGCTCTGTCTGTGCGATCGGGCCCCCGGCCTCCCGGAGCGCCAGTTCGGATCAGCCTCTGATCGGCGCGAGCAGGAATCCGCTGAGAAGTCGACAAGAAACGAAGGCCTACGACCGTGCGCACGTACACCCCAAAGCCCGCTGACGTTCAGCGTCAGTGGCATGTCATCGACGCGACCGACGTGGTTCTGGGCCGGCTCGCCAGCCAGGTCGCGCAGCTGCTTCGGGGTAAGCACAAGCCGATCTACGCGCCGCATCTCGACACCGGTGACTTCGTCGTCATCATCAACGCCGAGAAGGTGGCCCTGTCCGGCAAGAAGCTCGAGCAGAAGCGGGCCTACCGCCACTCCGGCTACCCGGGCGGTCTCCGCTCGATGGCCTACGGCGACCTGCTGGCCAAGCACCCCGAGCGTGCCGTCGAGAAGGCGATCAAGGGCATGCTGCCCAAGAACTCCCTCGGCCGCAAGATGTTCGGCAAGGTGAAGGTCTACGCCGGTCCGGATCACCCGCACCTGGCGCAGAAGCCCGTTCCGTTCGAGATCACGCAGATCACCCAGATCAAGCAGTAGCGCGCCGCACGAGCTTCACCCCAGCACGACCCGGCACGATCCGAGAATCCGTGGCCGCCGGGGCACCCGCAGCGCAGGTACGCGGGCCCGCCGCCCTGGCCAGAAGACCCCAAGGAGAACCGTGGACGAGTCCACCGAAAGCACCGAGACGCCCGCCGAGGCCGTCGAACTCGACTCGTACGAAGACGCACCGTCGGAGTACAGCACCGAGTCCCCCGAGGTCGAGGGCGAAGCCCCCCTCGTGGCGCCGATCGCGACCGGCCCGTCCGCCGGCACCGGCCGCCGCAAGCAGGCCATCGCGCGGGTACGGATCGTCCCCGGTACGGGCAACTGGACCATCAACGGCCGGACGCTCGACCAGTACTTCCCCAACAAGGTCCACCAGCAGATCGTGAACGAGCCGTTCGTGCTGCTGGGTCTTGAGGGCTCGTTCGACGTGCTCGCCCGCGTCGGCGGCGGCGGCACCACCGGCCAGGCCGGTGCGCTGCGCCTCGGGATCTCCCGGGCGCTGCAGTTCGCCAACCTCGACCACCGCCCCGCGCTGAAGAAGGCGGGCTTCCTGACCCGTGACTCGCGGGCGATCGAGCGCAAGAAGGCCGGTCTCAAGAAGGCCCGTAAGGCGCCGCAGTACAGCAAGCGCTGATCAGATCTTGATCGCAGGCACGAGCCGCCGCACCCCCGGAACGATCTCGCGGCCGACCCTCATGGTCGGCGGCACGGGTGCGGCGGCTCGTCCGCGTTCAGGGTCCGGTACGGCCCCGGGGCCGGTCGCGGGCGGCGCCATCCGGCCGCCCCCGATGGGCGCTTACCCGGGACGATCCGGCCCTTCGGCTGCTTTGATGGGTTTCATGGCTAACGTGCCGGAAACCGGACGCATCATGAGGCGGTACCGGGGGCGCGTCGGGCATGCGCACTAGATTCGACCGCGTGGAGCGGACGGGACATCGAGCCCGGCCGTGCCCCGCGGTCTTTTGTCTTTACGGGAGTTGAACTGTGGGTCGTCTCTTCGGGACCGATGGCGTACGCGGGCTCGCCAACCGCGATCTGACCGCTCCGCTGGCGATGGACCTGTCCGTGGCCGCGGCCCGGGTGCTGGGTGAGGCGGGAGCGTTCCAGGGCCATCGGCCGCTGGCCGTGGTGGGCCGCGATCCGCGCGCCTCGGGCGAGTTCCTGGAGGCCGCCGTGGTGGCCGGGCTGGCCAGTGCGGGCGTGGAGGTGCTGCGCCTGGGGGTCCTGCCGACCCCGGCCGTCGCGTACCTGACCCACACGCTGGACGCCGACATCGGCGTGATGCTGTCGGCCTCGCACAATCCCGCGCCCGACAACGGGATCAAGTTCTTCGACCGCGGTGGCCACAAGCTGCCCGACGAGATCGAGGACCGGATCGAGGCCGCGCTCGGGCAGGAGTGGAGCCCGCCGACCGGTTCCGGTGTGGGCCGCGTACGGGACGCCTACGGCGCGGTCGAGCAGTACGTGGCGCATCTGGTGTCCACGGTGCCGGTGTCGCTGGCCGGTCTGCGCGTCGTCGTCGACTGCGCGAACGGCGCGTCCTCCGACGTGGCCCCCGAGGCGATGCGCCGGGCCGGCGCGGACGTGATCACGATCGGCGCGGCACCGGACGGCCTCAACATCAACTCCGGCTGCGGCTCCACCCATCTGGAGGCCCTGCAGAAGGCCGTCCGCGAGCACGGCGCCGACGCGGGCATCGCCAACGACGGTGACGCCGACCGCTGCCTGGCCGTCACCGCGAGCGGCGAGCCGGTCGACGGCGACCAGATCATGGCGATCCTGGCGCTGGACCTGCGCGAGTCGGGCAAGCTGGCGGCCGACACCGTGGTCGCGACCGTGATGTCCAACCTGGGCTTCAAGACCGCCATGCGGGAGGCCGGGATCGCCGTCGTGGAGACGGCGGTGGGCGACCGCTACGTGCTGGAGGCGATGAAGGCGGGCGGCTTCGGCTTCGGCGGCGAGCAGTCCGGCCACGTGATCATGCTGGACCACGCCACCACGGGCGACGGCGTGCTGACCGGCCTGCACCTGCTGGCGGCGATGGCCCGCCGGGGCCGTCCGCTGGACGAGCTGGCCAAGGCGATGATCCGGCTGCCGCAGGTGCTGGTGAACGTCAGGGGCGTCGACAAGTCCCGGACGCACAGCTCGCCGGAGCTGGCCGCGGCCGTCGCCGAGGCCGAGGCCGAGCTGGGCGAGACGGGCCGGGTCCTGCTGCGCCCGAGCGGGACCGAGCCGATGGTCCGCGTCATGGTCGAAGCGGCCTCGGAGGAGCAGGCCAGAGCGGTCGCCGACCGCCTCGCAGGCGTCGTCCAGTCCAGCCTGTGTTCTTAAGTCCCGGCCCAGGCGCTCGCCTGGCGGCTCGCACCTGACCGGGCCTTGCGCGAGCGCGGCATCGCTTCGCGATCTGCCGGTGAGGCTCGCCTTCGGCGTCGCCGCACCGGCAGGTAACGCGCTCGCGTGGTGGCTGAGGCACTCTTGAGGGGCTCCGGCCCGCCGGCCGGTCGGGTCGGGTCAGCCGGCGTCGGTGATGTCGAGGCGGCCCACCTTGAGGTGCTTGATCTCGACCGTTCCGGCCTCCAGGTGGTGCACGACCGCGCGCTTGACCACCAGCTTGCCGATCCCGATCGCGCCGATGGCCAGCGCGCCGAGGGCCATCGACCCCAGGGCCAGCGAGCCGAAGGCGTTGCCGGCGCGGATCGTGAGACCGGTGGCCGAGGCGCCGGTCACCTCGGCGCCGGTGGCGCGGGCTCCGACGCCCCGTTCGGTACGGACCCGGGGCCGCTCGCCGGCCTCGGGGGCCGTGTCGTCCTGCCGGTCTTGCCTGTCTTGGCCGTTCGGCTCGCTGCTCATGCCGGTCAGCCTATGCCGACGGCGATCAGCAGCGTCCGAGGAAGCCCTTCAGGGCGGTACGGTCGTCGCCGCTGACGGGCAGCCCGTACTCCTTGGCGACCGCGATGTACTTGCCCGCGTAGTCGCACTGGAAGGCCTTCTGCGGCTTCCATTCGCCGGGCCCCGAGTCGCTCTTCTGCTGGTTGGGCACGCCCCAGACGGCGAGCAGGTTGTCGTGGTCGTTGGCGAAGCGTTCGCGCTTCGTCTCGTCCCACTTGGAGGCGCCCATGCGCCAGGCGAGGGCGAGCGGGTAGACGTGGTCGATCTGGACCTCGGAGGCGTCGGCCTTGGCGAAGGTGATGTCCTTCCCGCTGTACGGGTCGTGCAGGAGCCCGGAGACCACGACGCAGCGGCCTCGCTTGCTTTCCTGGTCCAGGTCGCGGGCCAGGACGTCGTTGCGCTGGTCGCAGCCGTTGCGGTCGATGTCCTTCCAACGGGTGCCGAAGTGGTCGCGCTCGTACCCGCCGCCCGAGCCCTCGGAGGCGACGCGCAGGCGGCCGAGGTCGCGGCCCGCCTTGCCCGCGTCGGTGTCGCTCGTTCCGCCGCCGTTGGAGCTCGGGGTGGGGGAGGGGTCCGACAGGCCCGCGTCGACACTGCATCCGGCCGCCAGCAGTGCGGTGGCGAGGCCGATGCTCAGCGCCGTTCGACGCTGCCGCGCCATACCGTTACCATCCAATCACTTTGCGTCCATGTCGCACTTCTTATGCCCGCTTTGCCGGGACTCTACTGCGAGGATCACGCAGGGTCACCCACACCTGTCTCCTTGGGCAGCTCCCTGGGCAGCTCCCTGGACAGCTCCCCGGCCACCCCGTGATCGCGCGCGGCCGTACCGGTCCGTACGGCACGATATGGAGGGTGCTGCACCTGAGAGCGATCGTGCCCGCGGACCGTACGGACGCGGCCTGCGCCGCCCTGGAGGACTGCTCGGGCGTGACGAGCGTGGTGGTCATCCCGGGCGCCGCGCGGGTGCCGCCGGGCGATCTGGTGACCGCCGACGTCGCCCGCGAGTCGGCGAACGAGGCCATCGGCGCCCTGCAGGACCTCGGCATCGACCGGGACGGGTCGATCGCGGTCGATCAGATCGACCTGTCGCTGTCGAGCGCCGCCGAACGGGCCGAGAAGCGCGCGCCCGGCTACGGCGACGACGCCGTGGTGTGGGAGGAGCTCGACCGCCGTACCGCCACCGAGAGCACGCTGTCCTGGACGTTCGTGGTGTTCCTGGCGCTGGCCACGCAGCTGGCCGGGATCGCGGCGCTGATCGACTCGCCGATCCTGGTGGTCGGCGCGATGGTGCTCGGCCCGGAGTTCTGGGCGGTCGCCGCGATCTGCTACGGCATCCTGCACGCCGACGCCCGCCGGATCGGTGTCGCGCTGCGCACGCTGCTCGTCGGGTTCACCATCGCGATCGCGGTCACCTACGTCTGCGCGCTGGTCAGCCGGTGGATCGGCGTGCTGGAGCTGCATCGGCTGCCGGACAACAGGCCGATGACCGAGTTCATCTACACCCCCGACCGGTGGTCGTTCATCGTCGCCCTGCTCGCGGGCGCCGGCGGCGTGCTGTCGCTGACATCGGGCAAGTCGTCCGCGCTGGTCGGGGTGTTCATCTCGGTCACCACCGTCCCGGCCGCCGGCAACCTCGCGGTGGCGCTCGCGCTGCGGCACCGCAGCGAGATCGACGGCTCGCTGCTGCAACTCGGCCTCAACCTGTCCGGCATGATCATCGCCGGTACGCTGACGCTGCTCGTCCAGCGCGTCCTGTGGGCCCACGTACTCCGCAAGAGGGGGCGGCCACCCGAGGGGCCTCGCCCCATAGGGGGACGCCTCGGACCCGACAAGGGACTAGGTTCTTGAACATGCCGATCATCGCCACCGAAGGCCTGACGATGCGGTTCCCCCGAGTGACCGCGCTGGACGCCCTCACCGTGGCCGTGGAACCGGGCATCGTCGGCCTGGTCGGCGCCAACGGCGCCGGCAAGTCCACCCTCATCAAGATCCTGCTCGGGCTGCTGCCGCCGACCTCCGGCCACGCCGCCGTGCTCGGCCTGGACATCGCGCGCGAGGGCGAGCGGATCCGCGAGCGGGTGGGGTTCATGCCCGAGTACGACTGCCTGCCGCCCGACGTCTCGGCCACCGAGTTCGTCGTCCACATGGCGCGGATGTGCGGGCTTCCCCCCACCGCCGCCCGCGAGCGCGCCGCCGACACGCTCCGCCACGTCGGCCTGTACGAGGAGCGCTACCGTCCGATCGGCGGCTACTCGACCGGCATGCGGCAGCGCGTCAAGCTCGCCCAGGCGCTCGTCCACGACCCGCAGCTGGTCTTCCTGGACGAGCCCACCAACGGCCTCGACCCGGCCGGACGCGACGAGATGCTGGACCTGATCCGGCGGATCGGCAGCGAGTTCGGGATCAGCGTCCTCGTCACCTCCCACCTGCTCGGCGAGCTGGAACGGGTCTGCGACCACGTCGTCATCATCGACGGCGGCGCCCTGCTGCGCTCGCAGGCGGTCGAGGCGTACACGACCGCGAGCGGCGCCCTCACGGTCGAGGTCGAGGAGGGCCGCGACGAGCTCGGCCGGCGGCTGCACGACGCGGGCGTGACCGTCCAACCTGAGGGCCGCTTCCTCGTGGTCCAGATCGCGGGCGAGGAGACCTACGACCTCGTCCGCGACGCCGTCGCCGAGCTCGACCTGCGGCTGATCCGGATGGAGCAGCGCCGGCACCGCATCGAAGAGGTCTTCGCCGACGCCCCGCAGGGAGCCGTCCGATGAGCACCAGCACGATCCACGACATCGGCTACCGGAACTACGAGGGCCGCCGGGCGGGCCGCGCGTACGTGCTGCGGTCGCTGTACGTCCACAACCTGCGCGCCGCGTGGGGCCTCGGCCGGCCCGCCCGGGCCAAGGTGATGCCGGTCCTGCTGGGCGCGATCATGCTGCTGCCGGCCGCGGGCTCGGTGGCGGTGTTCGCGATCTCCAAGGAACCGGACACGCTGATCCGCTACTCGGCCTACGCGCCGATCCTGCAGGGCATCATCTCGATCTTCGTGGCCACCCAGGCGCCGGTGCTGGCCTCCCGCGAGATCCGCTTCCATGTCGTCCCGCTGTACTTCTCCCGCCCGGTCGGCCACCTCGACTTCGTGCTGGCCAAGCTGGCGGCGATGGCCACAGCGCTGCTCGCGCTGACCGCGGTGCCGATCACGGTGCTGTACCTGGGCGGCCTGGTCACCAAGATCCCCGAATCCCGCACGCACCTGGCGCACTACCTCGCCGCTCTCGCCGGCTGCGTGGTGTTCGCCCTCGTCCTGGCCGCGATCGGGTTGGTGGTGTCGGCGTTCACCCCCCGCCGCGGCTTCGGCGTGGCCGCGGTCATCGCGGTCTTCATGCTGAGCGGCACGGTCGTCTCGATCAGCCAGGGCATCGCCGAGATGCGCACGGACTTCTCCATCGCGGGCTGGCTGGGCCTGTTCACCCCGTTCAACCTGGTCGACATCGTCCAGGTGCGGCTGCTCGGCGCGCAGAGTTCCTCGATCGCCATCGCGCCCGGCGTCGCCGGTGGCCTGGTGGCCCTCGCCCTGTGCGCCGCCCTCGTCGCCGGCGCGACCATGGTCCTGTACGGCAGGTTCAGGAAGGCGGGCCTCTCATGAGCGAGCCGCAGCGGCGCGGCGTCGCCTGGACCGAGGACCGGAGTGACGAGGGAAGGCGGCGCCTTGAGGCGCCCCGTAGGCGAGCGGGGGACCTGTGACGGAACTGAAGTTGGAGATGGTGTCCCGCTGGTACGGGAACGTCGTCGCCGTCAACGGGGTCTCGATGACGATCGGCCCCGGCGTGACCGGGCTGCTGGGACCCAACGGCGCGGGCAAGTCGACGATCATCCACATGATGGGCGGCTTCCTGGCCCCGTCCTCCGGGACGGTCACGCTGGACGGGGCGCCGATCTGGCAGAACCCCGACGTCTACCGCAGCCTCGGCCTCGTTCCCGAGCGCGAGAGCGCGTACGACTTCCTCACCGGCCACCAGTTCATCCTCGCGATGGCCAAACTGCACAAGCTGCCCGACCCGGGCGCCGCCGCCAAGCGCGCCATCGCGCTGGTCGAGATGCAGCCGGCCGCCGACCGTACGATCGGCACCTACTCCAAGGGCATGAAGCAGCGCATCAAGATGGCCTCGGCTCTGGTGCACGACCCGCCCGTACTGCTCCTGGACGAGCCGTTCAACGGCATGGACCCGCGCCAGCGGATCCAGCTGATGGAGCTGATCCGGGGGATGGCCGCCGAGGGGCGCACGATCCTGTTCAGCTCGCACATCCTCGAAGAGGTCGAACGGCTCGCCGGGCACATCGAGGTGATCGTCGCGGGCCGGCACGCCGCGTCCGGCGACTTCCGCCGGATCCGCCGGCTGATGACCGACCGGCCGCACGTGTTCCTGGTCCGTTCGGGCGACGACCGGCGGCTGGCCGCCGAGATCATCGCGGACGGCTCGGCGCGCGGCGTCGAGCTCACCGACAAGGGCCTGCGGGTGGAGGCGGTCGACTTCCAGCGCTTCACCTGGCTGCTTCCCCGCATCGCCCGCGACGCCGGCGTCCGGCTCTGGGAGGTCTCGCCCTCCGACGAGTCCCTGGAAAGCGTCTTCTCCTACCTCGTGGCCCGGTGAGATCATGAATTCGACGATCGCGATGATCACGTTCCGGTCGATGCTGGGCCGCCGCCGGGCACTGCTGCTCCTGCTGCTGCCGGCCGTCCTGCTGCTGCTGGCCGTGGCGCTGCGCGCCCTGGGCGAGAACGATCTGGAGATATCGGCCGGGCTCCTGCAGCGGTTCGGGCTCGCCACCCTACTGCCGCTGCTCGCGCTGATCGCGGGCACCGGCGTGATCGGCCCGGAGATCGACGACGGCCAGATCATGTACGTCCTGACCAAGCCGATCCCGCGCCGCGTCGTGGTCCTGACCAAGCTCGCCGTGGCGATCGTCCTGGTCACGGTCTTCGCCGCCGTTCCGACCCTGCTGGCCGGGCTCCTGATGAACGGGATGACCGAGCGGATGGCCCCTGCCTTCGCGGTGGGCATGCTGGTCGGCGGCGTCGCGTACAGCGCCGTCTTCGTCGCCTTGGCCGTCGTCAGCCGCAACGCGGTGACCATCGGCCTGCTGTACGCGCTGATCTGGGAGACCCTGCTGGGCAGCTTCGCCCCGGGAGCCAAGTCCGCCTCCGTACAGCAGTGGGCCCTGTCCGTCACCGACTCGCTGACCGGCGCCTCCACGGTGACCTCGACGGTGGGCCTGCCCATCGCCGTGTCCCTGCTGATCCTGCTCCCCGTCGCCGCCACGCTCCTGGCCGTCGTCCGCCTCCGCTCCCTGTCGGTAGCCAGCGCCGAGTAACCCGGACGTACGGGCCAGGCCATCGGTTGGCGCGATGACCTTGATCGGCCGATCACGGTTTCGTGATCACGAATCATCTTCCGGATGCCCGGGGACTCGGCCATGATCAGCGCCTCACCTCCCAGGGCAGGGCGCGAGCGTTCCCGCGTACGCCAGATGCCGGAGCCACCGTGAAACCCCTCAACGGGCCCGCGCTCGTCGCCATGATCGCTCTTGGGCTCCAGGGGCTGTCCCTGCTCGTCGCCGGCCTCGCCTCGGTGGCCACCCTCGCCCTGATGAGTTCGGGCGGCGTCGACGACCGGCTGCTCTCCCTGCATGACGGGCTGCTGACCGTACTGCTCGTCCAGGGGACCATCGGCTACCTCATGACGGCCGTCGCCGTGATCGTCTGGCTGTGGCGAGCGCACGCCAATGCCGAGATCATCGACGGCGCCGCACCGGAGTGGAACCGGAAATGGGTGATCCTCGGCTGGATCGTCCCCGTCCTCAACCTCTGGGTCCCGCGCCAGATCGTCGCCGACATCTGGCGGACGAGCGCGCCCAGCACCGGAACGGGCCTGATCAACGCCTGGTGGGCGCTGTGGCTCGTCTTCTACATCGCCAGCCAGGTCGTCAGCCGGATGGGCGCCGTGAGCATGGAAGCGCTCCGTACCCAGACCTGGGCGTACGTCCTGATCACGCCCCTCGGCATCGCGGCGGCGGCCGTCGCCATCCTCGTCATCCGCCGAATCACCCAAGCCCAAGCAGAGCAGTCCGAACGCCTCGCCCGAGCCCTCGCGCCATAAGAGAACTCCCGGTGTTCCCTGCGCGCTCAGGAGGCAGGACTCGCCCGCCTGCTGGCGTAACGCCTGGCCCAGGTTCTCTGCAACCAGCAGACGCACGCGGCGCGCACCGGCTACCGTCGCACCTCATTCCGCTACGGAGAGAGGTGGGGCGGTGGCCGAGTGGGTCGACCCCGAGGTGTGGTGGGCCAAGGCACCCCACGTGTTCATGTCCGCGGCCTGCCTGGTCAGCAACGGCAACCCCGATGACGGTGCAGTGCTGCTGGTCAAGCCGTCCTATCGGGCCTACTGGCAGCTCCCGGGCGGCATCGTCGAGCACGCAGAGCGTCCCCAGTCGGCCGCCGCCCGGGAGTTGAGCGAGGAGGCCGGGGTGGTCACCGCCGTCCCCGATCGGCTGCTGGTCATGCACTGGATGCCGCCGCGCGGCGACCGGCCCGTGCCGATGCTGAACTGGATCTTCCACGCGCCCGCCGTGCAAGGCTTTCCCAAAGTAGTGAGCCCCGGCGAGATCAGCGATGTGCAGTTCGTGCAGTGGGACCAGGCCGAAAAACTCCTGTCGGTCGAGGACGCACCTCGCCTCCCCGCCGCCCGACAAGCCCTACGCCAGGACCACACCGTCTACATCAGCGATTCCCTCTGAGGGCTGGCTTGCTCACGAGCCTCACCGCCTCTTCACGCTGCTGACACGGCCGTTCCAAGATCGCGTTCCAGGCTGTCAGAGCTTGAGCGCGCGCGTGGTCGGGCGCGCGCGTTTGGCCGGGGCGTGAGGCCCGCATGCCGGGTGAACGCGTATCCGGTGCGGTGATCTCCGGGTGGCTCAGATGGTCATGCCGCTGAGGTGTGGGGACCGGCGCGGTTTCGGTGGAAGATCGCGTTTGTGGCCCGGTCTTCGCCCTGTGACCAGGGGTGGGGGGCTTGGCGTTTCCGGCCGTGTCCGGGGGGTGGCAGGAGGTGGTAGACGAAGCGTCCGTTCGGGTCTTTGTGGATGTGGATCTGGTGGGGGTTGGTGTGGCGCCAGCGATTGTGCCAACCGCAGGCGAGGGTGAGGCGGTCGATGTCGGTGCTGCCGTTGCCCAGGGCCCAGCCGTCGACGTGGTCGACTTCGCACAGAGCGCCGGGGACCTCGCAGCCTTGTACGGCGCAGGTGGGGTAGAGGGCTTCCAGCACACGGCGCTGGGCGGGGCTGGCGAACCGTGCGCGGCGGCCGAGGTAGAGCGGGATGCTGCCGGGCCCCAGCAGCAGGGGCGAGACCCCGGCCGATAGGGCGATGCGGCGGGCGTGTTCGGCGGGAATCGGGGTGCCGTCGGGCAGCCGCGCAGGGATATCGCCGCCGGTGAGGGTGTCCAGGTCGCAGATGAGGGTGACCTTGGTGGCCCGGTGGCCGCCAGATAGGACGCTGGTCAGCGCGGCGGCCGTGCGTTCGGCCAGGTCACGTGGGTCGTCGGGTCCGGCGGGCTTGGCCAGAGAGCTGAGGGTGCCGTCGAGGACGGCGGCGTCTTCGGGGTTGAGCCAGCCCTTGACGTATCGTCCGCCGTCCAGGGAACGCGTGGTGGTGATCCAGGAACGCCGGTATCCGCGTGCGGCGTCGTCGGGGGCTTGCTCGGTGCCGTCGCGTTCGGCGATGACATCGCGGATCCGGGTACCGAACGCGGCGACCTTCCCGGCGGAGAAGCCGTCATCGACCATATCCAGCAGCAGCGTCTGGGCCTTGGCGCAGTCGTCATCGTCCAGCCGCGCCACTGCCTGGACGATCGCGGCCGCGTGGCCTAGCGACAGGGAACCGCCGGTGAGCCGCTCGGCCACCTCGGGGAGGCGGGGCAGGTGGCGGGCGAGTAGAACGCGTTCTTTGGCGCGGGCGTCGCGCATGCCCAGCCCCGACCGCAGCCACGCTTGGGCGGAGGGGTAACCCCACCGGCGCACCTCGCCCGCAGCGTCCACCACAGCGATGAGGCGGGCCAGAGTGCCTTCCAGTACATCGGATGCGCGTGCCAGGGTCTCGGCCTGCTCGATGCAGACGGCGGCCGATCGAGGAGTCTCGCGGCGGGCCAGCTCGGCCGCGATCGACGCCGCCATCTCCACCAGTTCCCCGGTGGACAGCGACCCCACAGCGACCTCACTCGAACACATGACCCAATACTGCCGAACGTAGTTTTATGATCACAATCAGTTTCTCTTGGGGATGTCGTTCTTCACCCCGGCGTCGAAGGCCCTGGCATCGGTGTCGGTGACCACCCGGTGTCGGTGACCACCCGCCAGATCGTGGACTTGTCAGAATGTGAGACTTGCTCGGCGGACCGGTCGGCGAGCCCCCTGCCCGCATGTACAACTCGGCCACTACACCCTCGGGTACGTCGCCGACCCACCCCGGCAATCGCGGCGTAGCCCTTCATTCCGCCAACGACCGCAGCCGACGCCGACACTACGGCGACCGAATGACCCCACCGCTGATCCCGGCGAAGGGGCAGTAGTGGCACACAGGGCCCATGACGAAACTCCGCCGGCAAGTTGATCTGCAGGACGACATGCCGCACCGGGGGCTTCGTCCCATTTCCGGCTCGACATGCCACAGCGATCAGATCGCGACACCCGCACCCTCATCCAACCTGCGATCTTGAAAACAGCCGTAACGCTGCTGATGAGGCTGATCCAGTCGCTCCTCGTCAGCGTGAGGACCGGCCCGCTGGGGTCCTTGGAGTCGCGGATTCCTGCGATGCCGTCAACGTTGGCGGCCTCTATGCGGGCACCACCGTTGCCGCTGTAGGTGCTCTGCCGCTGTAGGTGCTCTTGCGCCACATGGCTTGTGTGATGGTCGGCTTGCTCACGAGCCTCACCGCCTCCTCAGGACGCTGATGAGATCGATCCATGCCTGCTGACCAAGCACGAGGACCGGGCCGGCAGGGTCTTTGGAGTCGCGGACGACGACGCTGCCGTCCACGGCCGCGGTCTCGATGCACTGACCATTGCCACTGTAGGAACTCTTGCGCCAGATGCTCCGGGGAGAGCCGACACTGATCATTGTGCATCCCTCTCTTGTCTAGGCACAGAATCGATCATTGTGCGGATCAGTGAGACCGAATCTTTGGCATTCAGGGCAGACGCACGTAGGTGGTCGAAAATCACCTTACCGCGCCTGGTCTGATCGGGCTTCTCCATGTAGACGCAGCCAGCGACGTGTTCGGCATAGAGGACATCCGGATATCCATCGAACGTGAGAAGCGTGAACGGACCATCGATTGCTGGGTGAACACCTGCTATGAACGGGAGGATCTGTAGTGACACGTTCGGCAGCTCCGCTAGCTCTTGGAGGTGTCGAAGTTGTGCGTGCATGGTGGTGGGACCGTCGACTATCCGTCGTAGGGCGCCCTCTTCGACGATCTGCCAGACGTTGAGCGGCTGCTCCGAGTCGAAGAGCCGATCTTTGCGGGCCAGTCGTGCTTCGACGTTGCGTTCCACCTCGACCGTCGTGCGCGGGGCAGCGCCTCGAAAGACCGCGGTTGCGTAGTCAGCCGTTTGGAAGAGGCCGGGAACGAGTTGGGTGTCGTAGCAGTGGTAGCCGAAGGCCTCCGCTTCCAGGCCCAAGTAGTCGTTGAAGCCGGACTTGATCACGTCCTCATAGGAGTGCCACCAGCCCTTCTGGCGGGCCTCGCGGGCGAGTCGCACCAGCTCGGTCCGCTGGTCGCCGCTGATTCCGTACACCTCCAGCAGCTCCATCACCTCGCCGGAGGTGATCCGCATCTTCGCGTTCTCCATCCGGCTGAGCTTGGCGGTGTCCCAGCCGATCTCGGCGACGGCCTGCTCGCCGGTCAGGCCCGCGCTGAGGCGGAGTCGTTTCAGCTCGCGGGCCACGCGGCGGCCGCGGACGGTGGGGGTGTAGGGCACGGCTGCTCCAACAATTTGTTTCGAAACTACTTGTGATCAACGCGCTTGGCTGAGCACAGTGTCACCATACGACTACAGCGAGCGTGATGGGGTGGGAATCGGGTGAACGTGCCACAGAACGGTGAGCGCGTGGTGTGGCTGGCATGGCTGGAGAGCTGCTTGAACGCCCGGGGCCTCCCGGCGGTGATCGCTGAGGTCGGCGGTACGAAGCTGCTCCGCGTCTCCGGGCCCTGCGTGCGGTACGTCGTTTGTGTGCCGGTGCCGTAGTACGGGACGTGGGCGTACGTGTACTCGGGTGGCTGGGTCCTCATCGGCGATCCCCAGGCTGTGGACATGGTCACGGAGGCGATGTCCCGGTGAACGTCAACGAGAAGGCGGTCAGGCTGGCGGGCGAGCCCCTACAGATCCGGGGCGCGCGGCGGTTCGTCGCCGAGATGTTGGGGGACGGGCATCCCTGCCGGGCGGACGCGATGCTGCTCGCGTCCGAGACCGGTACCAACGCGATCACCCACTCGTTCAGCGGGCGGCCCGGCGGGTCGTTCCTGCTGACCGTTCGCTGGACGGAGACCTGGGCGCGCGTCGCTGTGGCCGACCAGGGCGCGAACGGCACGCCGTGCCTGCGGCAGGCGGCGGCCGGCGCGGTGTCAGGGCGAGGTGTCGCGCTGCTCGACGAACTCGCCGCGCGCTGGGGATTCATCCGCCGTTCCACCCAGAGCACCGAAGTGTGGTTCATCGTCGAACGGCCCGCCCGCTCCCGTTGACTCGTGGCGTGTTCGCCTCTCAAGCAACGCAGAAGGACGAACACGCCACGAGTCAACCGGAGGGGCGGGCACCGGGGGCGGGGGCGGCGGTGCGCGGGTGGTCAGTGGTTGGTCAGGCGGTGCGGCGAGTCTTCGGGCATGACGAACACGAGCATTCTCATCTCAGGTGCCAGCATCGGTGGACCGGCCCTTGCGTACTGGCTCGAGCGGTACGGGTTCGACGTGACGGTCGTCGAGCGGTGGGGCGGGCTGCGGCCGGGCGGGCAGGCGATCGATGTGCGGGGGCCGGCGCTGGACGTGGCGGAACGGATGGGCGTCCTGGACGAGCTGCGCGCCCACACCACGGGCATGCGGGGCATGTCGGTCGTGGACGGGGAGGGCAACGAGCTCTACCGCAGTACCGAGCACACGGTGAGTGGCGGGGATCTGGCCAGTCCCGACGTCGAGATCCTGCGGGACGATCTCGCGCGGATCATCGTGGACGCGGCGGGCGGCGGAGTCGAGTACCTCTTCGGGGACTCGATCGCCGCGCTGGAGCAGGACGAGAACGAGGTCAGGGTCACCTTCGACAGCGGGCTCAAGCGTACTTTCGACCTCGTGGTCGGGGCGGACGGGCTGCACTCCAACACACGAGGCCTGGTCTTCGGTCCCACCGAGCGGTTCATCACGCGGCTCGGGACCAACATGGCGGTGTTCACCGTTCCCAACTTCCTGGAGCTGGACGGCTGGCAGGTCATGCACCAGATGCCCGATGGCGGTATGCGCGGGGCCATGGTGATGAGCGTGCGGGGTGGCAGCGAGGCCCGCGCGTACGCGATGTTCGACGGGCCGCTGGAGTACGACCACCGCGACCTGGAGGCCCAGCGGAAGATCGTGGCCGGGGCGCTGGCCGGGGACAGCTGGGAGATGCCCCGGCTGGTGTCGGAGATGTGGTCGGCCCCGGACTTCCACCTCGACGCGGCGGCGCAGATCCATCTGGACCGCTGGTCGAAGGGGCGGGTCGTGCTGCTGGGCGACGCCGGGTACTGCGGGTCCCCGCTGTCGGGTCAGGGGACGAGCATGGCGATGGTCGGCGGGTACGTCCTGGCCGGTGAGCTGAAGGCGGCCGGTGGTGACCATGTCGCGGCGTTCGATGCGTACGAGCGGGAACTGCGCGGGTACGTCCACGCCAACCAGGAGATGGCGATCGCCAACATGCGAGCGCGGCAGGCCGAGCTCGCCGGGGAGACGGACGGGGAGGCCGCAGCCGAGGCCCTCGCCGAAGCGGGCGCCGAGGAGTTCGCCGAGGTCGTCGGGTCCTACGCCATCAAGGAGTACTGACGGCGAGGGGCCGGCCGGGCGGCCGGCCCCCTGGCGTCACTTCCGGGTGGCGGCTTCGGTCAGGCGGGTGAGTTCGGCGAGGACCTCGGAGGCGGCCACGGGAGTGAGCGCGCCGAAGGTGAGGCCGTAGCCGTAGCGGCGCTCGCCCAGGACGACCCGGCGGATCTCCTGGTCGGGGAACTCGTCGGGGGCGATGACCCGGATCCCGGGCGAGATGTCGATCTCGAGGAACCGGTCCTCGGCGGCCTGGAGGACGGCCTGGCGGCGGAAGCCGCCGTCCTCCTTCTCGCCCAGCTCCCAGCCCCGGCTCGCCAGGCCCATGATCCGGCCGAAGTGGACGGTGACGTTCTCGAAGCGGGCGAGCCGCTCGGACCCACGCTCCTCCTCGGTCAGCGTGTGCACGGTACGGCCCAGCTGCGCGAACGGCTGCAGGATCTCGTAGTCGGCCAGCACGTCCGACCAGGCCTTCGTCTGCTCGCCCAGCTGCAGCGGGTGGGGCAGCGTGACGCGGGCGCCGGCCGGGAGGGTGAGCGCGTCGTCGTCGACGCCGGCGAGGGTACGGTCCTCCGCGACGCGGAACGTGGCCGTCTCGGTGGCCCAGATCAGGCGGCGCGCGATGTGCCACATGAGTGGGTGGCCGACGAAGAGCGTGGTGAACTCCTCGGCGGTCCAGCCGCGCCCGGTCACCATCGCCTTCTCCAGCCGCTTGATCTGGTCGGCGGCGACCGTCCTGACCTCCTTCTTGAGGTCGGCGAAGCGCTTGTACGCGGCGGGGGCGAGCTCGTCGTCGTCCTTGACGCCCGGCTTGGGCAGGGTCTTGCGGACCTTGCCGTCCTCGTCGGTCACGTACGGCTTGAGCTGCTCGTCGAAGCCGACACGGAAGGTCCGCCGGCCGTAGTCGAGGGTCATCCCGCCCTCGGCGTCCAGGCCGAAGTCGGGGACGAGCCGGTCGGCGAGCTGCTCGGTGGTCAGCCCGCGCTCCTTGGCGATGCGGTCGAGAGCCCCCTGGGCGCCCGGCCGGATCCGCTTCTGGTCCTCCGCCTTCTTGGCGAGCCGGTCCAGCCAGCGCAGCGCCGTGTCGGTTCCGAGCCGGGAGAACACGCTCAGGGCGGTCGTCCCGTTCTGGTCCCAGACGAACGACTTCCACCAGCGGGCGACCCTCGGGCCGAGCCGGTCGGCGGTCTCGTCGTCGCCGAAGTGGATCAGCGCGTACTGGACGCCCGGGCGCGCCCACTTGCCCCAGAAGTCGTCGGCCTCGTACAGGGCCCAGGTGAACTCGGCCAGCGAGCGCGGGTCGAAGAGCTCGACGAGCGGTTCGATGCCCGGATAGGGCTTGTAGGCCTCCGAGATCGACAGCATCGTGATGAAGTGCCGGGTCGCGGACTCGGGCAGCGCCTCTTCGCGCCCGCGCATGAGGAGCCGCGGCAGCCGGGACGGGTGGAAGGCGTCGGGAAGTTCCGGCAGCGGGTCGGGGTAGAGGTCGAGCGGATCGGTCCGCAACGCTCGGATGGCCTGCTCGGCCTCGTCGCCGTAGTGCCTGGCGGCCTCCACGATGGCGTCGCGACCGTGCTCGCGGGCGACCAGCGTGAGGGCGCCCTCGGCACGCTGCCGCTTGGGGCCGGGCTTGCGCAGGGCGTCCGGCACGGCCAGTAGCGCGGCGGCCTGCCCGTGCAGCTTGAACCAGGCATCGGCCCGGTCGCGGTTCGGATAGACGTCGAAATGCTTGATCATCAGCTGCGCGACGTCCGCGTCCAGGAACGGGTCCATCCAGTAGAACGCGCGCTTGGTCTTGGCCGCGTGCAGGGCGAGGGGGTAGGCAGCCAGTCCGTGGCGGGCCACGGTGGCCTGCATGATCTGGGCCGTTCCGTACTCGCCGAAGTCGTCCCGGTACCGCTCGTCGGACAGCAGCTTCTCGCCGAGTTCCAGGGGTGCCTGCAGGAGCAGCCCGGCGATCAAGGGCTGCCGTTCCTTCCGGCTGAGATCCGACAGCGCGCCTCCGCTGGAGAAGCGCTCGGCCAGCGCCTCCCAGTCGGTGCCCTCGGGGAGGCGCTCGATGCCGTACTTCCCGTACGGGGCCTCCAGCCATTCCTCGCGCTGGCCGGGTGTCCAGACCATGGTCGTCGGGTCCTTGGGGGCCTTCAGGCCCTTGACGACGGCGGGCTCCTGGCCTGGCGGGAGGCGGACCCAGGGCGGGGCGACGAGGATGTCGGGCAGGGAGCCCTCGGGCGCGTCCTTCACGGGGGTGTCCGGCATGTCTCCTGATTCCTGGTGAGATTAGTTCCTGGTGAGAGATCAGTTCGTGGTGAGATCGGTCAGTACGGCGAGGATCTCGGAGGCGATCACGGGATCGAGCCCGCCGAAGATCACGCTATTGGGCTTCGACGCGTGTGCGAAGGAATCGCTTCGAAGCAGGACGTTGCGGAGCGTCTGCTCGGGAAAGACCTCGGGGGCGCCGACCGCGATGCCCGGATCGAGAACGATCCTGATCCACTGCTCGTCCGTCAGCTCGAGCCAGATGTCGTGCGCGACGCCGTTGTCCTGGGGGTCGCCCCGTTCCCAGCCGTGGCGGGTGAGCCCGAGGACCTTGCCCGCCGGGACGGTGACGCCCTCGAAGCGGGCCAGCCGGTCCCCGGCCGCCTCCTGCTCGGTCAGCGCGTGGACGGGACGGCCGAGCTGGGCGAACGGCTGCGTGATCTCGTAGTCGGCGAACACCTCCGACCAGGCCTTCGCCTCGCCGCCCAGGTGCAGCGGATGCGCGATCCCGATCGTCGACGCCTCGGGCGGCTCGAACGCCGCGTCCTCGACGTCCGCGAGCGTCCGGTCCTCGGCGATCCGGAACGCGTGCCCGGAGGCCGACCACACCAGCCGCCGTGCGATGTGCCACATCAGCGGGTGGCCGGCGAAGAAGGTCCGGAACTCCTCGGGCGTCCAGCGGCGGCCGGTCACCATCGCCCGCTCCAGCCGCCTGACCTGGTCGGCCGCGATAGTGCGCACGTCCTTCCTCAGGGCGGTGAACCGCTTGTACGCGGCGGGCGCGAGCTCAGGGTCGTCCTTGACGCCCGGCTTGGGCAGCGCCTTGCGGATCTTGCCGGTGCCGTCCCGGACGTACGGCTTGAGCTGCTCGTCGAAGCCCACCCGGAACCGCCGCGGGCCGTAGTCGAGGGTCATCCCGCCCTCGGCGTCCAGGCCGAAGTCCGGGACGAGCCGGTCGGCGAGCTGCTCGGAGGTCAGCCCGCGGGCCCTGGCCGCGTCGGCGACGGCGATCCCCGCGGCCTCGCCGAGTGCGGCGAACGGGACGTTCTCCGCGATGCCGTTCAATTGCATCAGCGCGACATCGGTCCCGATCGCGGTCAGCACGCCGAGGCCCTGCACGGCCTTGGCATGCCCGTTCCTGCCCGGCCAGGCCCGGATGACGGGGGTGACGCGCCGTACGGTCGCGTCGTCGCCCAGCCACCCCAGCTGCACGATCACCCAGTGGTTGCGGGACGGCTCGCCCGCCGCCAGCCACTGCTCGAAGATCGCCAGCGAGAACGCGGCGAGCGAGTCCGGCGTGCAGGCGTCGAAGACCTCCTGAAGGCCCTCGTGCGGGCCGCCGGCCGACAGGGCCATCAGCGAGACGATGTGACCGGCCGAGTCGAGCGGCACCGCGAGCCCGCCGTCCCGCAGGACCGGCCGGGGGAGCGCCGAACGGTCCAGCCACGGCAGTTTCGGCGGTTTCGGAGGGGCGTCCGACGGCGGCTTGGTGACGGTGGTCACCGGGGCCTCGCCGCTGAGCGCCTCGGCCAGGGCGGCGGCGGCCTCGTCGCCGTGGACGGAGGCGGCGCCCGCGACCGCGCCCTTGCCGTGTTCTCCGGCGATCAGGAACAGCGCCGCCAGCGCCTTCTTCCGCGCCGGCCGGCTCTTGCCCAGCGCGTCCGGGACCAGGAACGGCACCACCGCAAGCCCGTGCCGTCCCAGCCAGGCGGTGGCGACGCCCTGCACGGACTTGAGGCGGAAGAGCCAGTCGGCCATCAGCACCGCGATCTCGGCGTCCAGGAAGGGCATGAGCGCGGCGCTCGCTTCGGCGGCGTTCAGCTTGGCCGAGTGCAGGACCGGGTCACGCGCATCCGACTCGAATCGGGCGACGACGGGCATGAGCCGGCGAAAGAAATAGGATCCGGCGTACTTCGGCCGCCATGCGGGCAGCAGCGGCCTGACCAGCTCCTCAGGGGCGAGGGCGAACATTCCCGCCGTCGACGGCGGGTACTGGTCGGCAGGCTTGTCCTGGTAGCTCTGAACGGTCTGCTCCCAGGCGTCCTCCGGGAACGAGCCGAACGGCCGGAACTTCGCCCACTTCTCGCGTTCTCCCGGCCCCCACGTGAAGGAACGCCCCTCCGGAGCCGTCAGCCCGGGAACGAGCCGCGGCTCGGGCTCCTTGGCCTTCGCCGGCTTCGGGCGCCGTGCCCACTCCAGCCAGGGCGGATCGACGATGATGTGCGGCAGCGTGTCAAGGGAGGCTTCCTCGAACTCCATGCGGCGAAACGCTAGGGGACGCCCCCGACATATGCGTCAGATACGGCTATGTCAGATACGGCTATGTCAGATACGACTGTTGTCAGATACGGCGCAGCCGGACGCGCTGGATGCCGTGGTCGCGGCCCTTGTGCAGGACGAGGGTGGCCCGGGCCCGGGTCGGCAGGATGTTGGAGACCAGGTTGATCTCGTTGACGTCGCGCCACACCCGCTGCGCGAACGCGGCCGTCTCGTCCTCGTCCAGCTCGTGCGCGTACTTGTGGAAGTACGAGCGGGGATCGGTGAACGCCGTGCGCCGCAGCGCGAACAGCCGGTCCACGTACCACTGCCGGATGTCCTCGACCCGGGCGTCCACGTAGATCGAGAAGTCGAAGAAGTCGGACACGCCGAGCTGGCCGGCGGGCGGCGGCTGCAGCACGTTCAGGCCCTCGACGATCAGGATGTCGGGCCGCCGTACGGTCTGCGACGCGCCCGGGACGATGTCGTACTCCAGATGGGAGTAGACCGGGATCGCGTGCTCGGCCGCGCCGGACTTGATCGCCGACACGAACCGGACCAGCGCGCGGCGGTCGTAGGACTCGGGAAAGCCCTTGCGGTCCATGATCCCGCGCTCGGTCAGCACCGCGTTCGGGTACAGGAAGCTGTCGGTGGTGACCAGTTCCACACTGGGGTGCTCGGGCCAGCGGGCCAGGAGGGTGCGCAGCAGCCGGGACGTGGTCGACTTGCCGACCGCGACGCTGCCCGCCACGCCGATGATGAAGGGGGTGGGCTGGACCCGTTCGCCCAGGAAGCCGCCGATGGTGTCGCGCAGCCCGCCGTCGGCGACGAAGAACAGGTTGAGCAGCCGCGACAGCGGGAGGTAGACCTCCTCGACCTCGGGGATGTCGATCGGGTCGCGCAGCCCGCGCAGCGCGTCCAGCTCCCCGGGGGTCAGGGGCAGCGGGGTGTTCTCGCGCAGCGCCCGCCAGGCGTCCCGGGAGAATTCGACGTAAGGGCTCGGCACGCTGTCCCATCCGCTCGTCATGGGCGACCACAGTAGTCACCGGCCCCATGTGGCCACCGGCGTTTCACCGGGCGACCACGTTATAGCCACGCCTCGGGTGCCACTGCTGGTGGGTCCCGGGGTGGGAGCGAATAGGCTTGCGCCCATGTGCGGAATCGTGGGGTACGTCGGTTCGAAGCCGGCGCTGGACGTCGTCGTCGAAGGCCTGGCGCGGCTGGAGTACCGCGGGTACGACTCGGCCGGGGTGGCGATCCTGGCCGACGGGGCGCTGGCGACGGCCAAGCGCGCGGGCAAGCTCGTCAACCTGCGCAACGCCCTGGAGGAGGAGCCCCCACCTGCGGGGACGCTGGGCATGGGACATACGCGTTGGGCGACGCACGGCGCGCCCAACGACCGCAACGCGCACCCGCACACCGACTGCTCGGGCTCGGTGGCGGTCATCCACAACGGCATCATCGAGAACTTCGCCGCGCTGCGCGCGGAGCTGGAGGAGGCCGGGCACAAGCTGGGCTCCGACACCGACACCGAGGCCGTCGCCCACCTGCTGGAGGACGAACTCAAGCAGGGCGGCGGGCTGGCCGCGGCCATGCGGCGGGTCTGCGCCCGGCTGGACGGCGCGTTCACGCTGGTCGCGGTGCACACCGGCGATCCCGACCTGGTGGTCGGCGCGCGGCGCAACTCGCCGCTGGTGGTCGGCGTGGGCGACGGCGAGAACTTCCTGGCCAGCGACGTGGCCGCGTTCATCGCGCACACCCGCGACGCGATCGAGCTGGGCCAGGACCAGATCGTCGAGCTGCGCGCGGACGGCGTGACCGTCACCGACTTCGAGGGCAACCCCGCCGAGGTCAAGGAGTACCACGTCGACTGGGACGTGTCGGCCGCCGAGAAGGGCGGCTACGACTACTTCATGCTCAAGGAGATCGCCGAGCAGCCGCAGGCGGTCGCCGACACGCTGCTCGGCCGGATCGGCGCCGACGGCCGGCTCCGGCTGGACGAGATGCGCATCTCCGACCAGGAGCTGCGCGAGGTCGACAAGATCATCATCGTGGCCTGCGGTACCTCGTACCATGCCGGCCTGATCGCCAAGTACGCCATCGAGCACTGGGCCGGGCTGCCCTGCGAGGTGGAGCTGGCCAGCGAGTTCCGCTACCGGGACCCGATCCTGAGCCGCAGCACGCTGGTCATCGCGATCTCCCAGTCGGGCGAGACGATGGACGCGCTGATGGCCGTCCGGCACGCCCGCGAGCAGCACGCCAAGCTGCTGGGCATCTGCAACGTCAACGGCTCCACGCTGCCGCGCGAGTGCGACGGCGTCCTCTACACCCATGCCGGGCCCGAGATCGCGGTCGCGTCCACCAAGGCGTTCCTGACGCAGCTGGTGGCCGTCTACCTGATCGCGCTCTACCTGGCCCAGGTGCGCGGCACCAAGTGGGGCGACGAGGTCTTCGCCATGGTCCAGCTGCTGGCGCAGATGCCCGACAAGGTGGAGAAGGTCCTGGAGACCATGGAACCGGTACGGGAGCTGGCCCGCTCGCTGTCGGGCGAGCACTGCGTGCTGTTCCTCGGCCGGCACGTCGGCTTCCCGGTGGCCCTGGAGGGCGCGCTGAAGCTCAAGGAGCTGGCGTACATGCATGCCGAGGGCTTCGCCGCCGGCGAGCTCAAGCACGGCCCGATCGCGCTGATCGAGCCGGGCCTGCCGGTCGTGGTGGTCGTCCCGCCGCGCGCCCGCGACGTGCTGCACGACAAGATCGTCTCCAATATCCAGGAGATCCGCGCCCGGGGCGCCCGGACGATCGTGATCGCCGAGGAGGGGGACGAGTCGGTCGAGCCGTACGCCGACACGCTGATCACCGTGCCCGCGGTGCCGACGCTGCTGCAGCCCCTGGTGACCACGATCCCGCTGCAGGTGTTCGCCTGCGAGCTGGCCAGCGCCAAGGGCCACGACGTCGACCAGCCCCGCAACCTCGCCAAGTCCGTCACCGTCGAGTAGCCACCGCACGCGTCAGGGTTCGCCGGATTTCAGCTTGGTGAGGAGAGATCGCCACGCGGCGGGTCCCAGGCGGAGGTACGGCTCGGCCTCCGGCAGAGTGCCGTCCCTGATCGCGGCCGAGGGTGTGCCCGGCCCCTCCACCCGGGCGACTTCGACGCAAGCGCCGTTGGGCTGGCAGTAACCGCTCCGCAGCCAGCGGACCGGGTCGGCCCCGTCGGCTCGCATCCGACCTCCTCGGTGTGGCCAACGTCTGATGTACTCACCCGCCATTAAAGGTCAGGAACCGGCTGACCGACACGCCACCGCATAGTGGCGCGCTACGGCGAGGTGCATGTCCGGTTAGCCACGATCAATGAGAATCTCAGTGAGATCGGCGCGAATCCCAAGGCCGGTCAGTGAGAATCTCGGCCGGTCAGTGAGAATCTCGGGCCGGTCAGTGAGAATCTCGGGCAAGGCAGTGAGAATCTCAGTGAGAATCTCGCTGCAATTCTCTGAAACGCCGCCCGACATGATGAGAGGCCCGGCCGTCGCGGCCGGGCCCCCATCGCGTGTCCTCAGAGGGACGTGTCGAGATCTCCGTTCTTGATCCTGGCGGCGAACGCACGCCATTCCCGATGCGAGAACATCAGGACCGGACCGGCATCGCCGTCGGTGGCGTCCCGGGCGGCGACCGCCCGTGTGGAGGCCATGGCGGCGATTTCGACGCAGGTGCCGTTGGCGGCGCAACGGCTTCCCTTGCGCCAGGAGATCGAGTCGTTTTCAGCGGAGGCCACGCGATATCCTTTAGCTCATAGATGGCGGTTCGGAATTTGTTCTTGCCATGCTGTGAGAATCTCCGCGATGAAGCTCCGCGAGTCCGCCGGACCCAGCGCCGCCTCCGCCAATGTGTCATGGGCGAGACGGTAGAGATGCGTGGTCACCTCGTCCTCGAAATGGCTCACCGTCAGACTCTCGGTGTGCACGATATCGGGAAAGGTGACGTCGTGGGAAGCGGCGAACTCAAGCAGCGTGAAAGAGCCAGCCATGAGTGGGTGTGCTGCATTCATTGGGTAAATCTGGAGCCGCACATTGGGTAGCTGCATAATGGTCAATAGATGGCCCATCTGATGCAGCATGACCGATTTATCCCCGACCATCCGCCAGAGCGCCGATTCGTCGATGACGACCCATAGCTGGGCGGGCTCGGGCTGCCGCCGCAGGATCTGCTGGCGGCGCACCCGGACCTCGACCCGGCGGTCGATCTCGCGCGGCGGGGTGGCGGCGATGGTGTTCCAGCCGGAGACGACCTCGCGGGCGTACGCCTCGGTCTGCAGCAGCCCGGGAATGGTGTGCGTCTCCCACTGCCGGATCAGGTTCGCCTCGGCCTCCATCGCGATGTAGTCGGGGTAGCCGCCGATCAGATCGCGGTACTCCTCCCACCAGCCGCGCTCGGCGGCGTCGCCGGCCAGCGCGATGATCTCGTCGCGGCGCGCGCCGTCCACCTCGTACAGGTCCAGCAGCAGCCGGACATCGGCGATCTTGGCTCCGGTACGGGCGTTCTCCAGCCGGCTGACCTTGGCGGTCGACCAGTTGAGCCGGTCGGCGACATCGTCGCCGGTGAGGTCCATCTGCTCGCGCATCCGGCGCAGTTCGGCGGCGAGCCTGCGCTGCCGTACGGAAGGACGTGGGGATGCGCTCATCGCGGCGGCCTCTCCTGCCCGGGGCGAAGCGAACTGGCGTGCGGGAAAACCGCGTCGGTGAAACTGTAACTTGCACGGCAACCTGCGCGCCTCACCATTCGATCACCGCCACTGTATTCGTTCCACCAGGTCAGAAACACGTGCTGGGCGGGGTCGTGGCACCCTTGGACGGATGATCGTGGGTGTGGGCATCGACGTGGTTGACATCGCCCGGTTCGAGCGTTCCCTGGAACGGACTCCGAAGCTGCGGACGCGGCTGTTCACCGAAGCGGAGCGCGGCATGGCCGTACGGTCGCTGGCCGCCCGGTTCGCGGCCAAGGAGGCGCTGGCCAAGGCGCTGGGCGCGCCGCGCGGGCTGCTGTGGACCGACGCCGAGGTCCGGCGGGCCGAGGACGGGCGCCCGACGCTGCACGTCGCCGGCACCGTAGCGGCGGCCGCCGCCGAGCGCGGTGTGGTGAGCTGGCACATCTCGCTCAGCCATGACGGCGGCATCGCCACCGCGGTCGTGATCGCCGAGTCCGGCTGACGCCGTTCGCCGCCTGGCCCAACCTGGGTACGAGGCGGTTGGATGGCGGTGTCGGGCCTGGGGAGGGGATGCGGATGAGGTACGCGCACGAGGTCGGCAAGGTTCGCGCCGCGGAGCAGGCCCTGATGGCCCGGCTTCCGGACGGCGCCCTGATGCAGCGGGCCGCCGCCGGGCTCGCGTCCGTCTGCGCCCGCCTCCTCCCGGCCGTGTACGGGGCGGACGTGGTCCTGCTGGTCGGCAGCGGCGACAACGGCGGCGACGCGCTGTACGCCGGGGCCCGGCTGGCGCGCAGGGGAGCGCGGGTCCGCGCCGTACCGGCCGGTTCCAAGATCCACCAGGCGGGGCTGGCCGCGCTGCGATCCGCGGGCGGGCAGGTACTGCCGGTCGAAGGGGCGGACGCCGCCGTCCTCGGCGCCGACCTGATCATCGACGGGCTGACCGGGATCGGCGGTACGGGCGCGCTGCGCGAGCCGCACGCCTCCCTGGCCAGGCTCGCGGGCCGGTCCACCGGGACGGTCGTCGCCTGCGACGTGCCGAGCGGGGTCGACGCCGGAACGGGACGGGTCGACGGGCCCGCCGTGCAGGCGGACGTGACCGTCACGTTCGGTACGCACAAGCCCGGCCTGCTGATCGACCCGGGCGCGCTCCACTGCGGTGTCGTGGAGCTGGTCGACATCGGGCTCGGCCCCGAGCTGCCCGACCCGGACGTGGTCGCGGCCTGGCCCGAGGACGTCCAGCCCCCGGAGCCGCGTCCCGAGTCCGACAAGTACCGGCGCGGCGTCGTGGGCATCATCGCGGGCGGCGACGAGTTCACCGGGGCCGCCGTGCTCAGCGCGGGCGGCGCGGTGCACGGGGGCGCGGGCATGGTGCGGTTCGCCTCCGTACGGCACCCGGTGGAGCTCGTACGGCAGCGCTTCCCCGAGGTGGTCACCACGGTCATCGAGCCCAAGCCGGACGCCCTCGAACGCGTCGGCCGCGTCCAGGCCTGGGTGGTCGGCCCGGGCCTCGGCACCGGCAAGGACGCCGAGATCCTCATCGAGGCGGTGCTGGGCACGGATCTGCCGGTCCTGGTGGACGCCGACGGGCTGACGGTCGTGGCGCGCCGCCGCGAGCTGCTGCGCCGTACGGCGCCGACCCTGCTGACCCCGCACGCGGGCGAGCTGTCCCGGCTGATCGACGCGGGCCGGGAGCAGATCGAGGCGCGCAGGCTGGAGCATGTCCGGCGGGCGGCGGCCGAGTTGCCGGTGACCGTCCTGCTGAAGGGCTCGACGACGCTGGTCGCCGAGCTGGATCGTCCGGTACGGGTTAACCCGACCGGTACGTCCCGCCTGGCCACGGCCGGGACGGGCGACGTCCTGTCGGGCTTGATCGGAGCGCTGCTGGCCGGCGGGATGTCCGCGCTCGACGCCGCCGCGTCCGGCGCGTACCTGCACGGTCTGGCGGGACGGATCGCCGCCGCCGGGCCGGAGGAGACCGGCGGCGAGTCGCCGATCAGCGCCTACGACGTGATCACCGCGCTGCCCGCAGCCTTCCGTGCCGTCTGGTGATGGCACCGGTGCACCCCGGCCGTCACTGAACCCGAGCCGCTGAACCCGAGCCACTGAACCTCAAGGCGGGCATTTACGTCCTAATGGGGTAGAGAACACCGCGGGTGTTCACCGGGCCGACGGGGAAGTGGCCGCAAGGTGCGTGAGCAGGCACGTTCATGCGTCCGGGGGCGGCACACTGGGTGACCATGAGGAGTCCAGCAGAGGCACGCGTCGATCTCGACGCGATAGCCGGCAACACCGCGCTGCTGCGGGAGCGCGCCGGGGGCGCCGCGGTGATGTCCATGGTGAAGGCCGAGGCGTACGGCCACGGGCTGGTGCCCGCGGCGCGCGCCGCCGTGGCGGGCGGCGCGACCTGGCTCGGCGTGGCCAAGCTGGCCGAGGCGCTGCGGCTGCGGCAGGCCGGGCTGACCGGCATGCCCATCCTGGTCTGCATCGGTGTCCCGGGCGAGCCGTACGACCAGGCCATCCGGGCCGATGTGGACCTGACCGCGGGCGCGTCCTGGCTGATCGACGAGATCGCCGCGGCGGCCGAACGGGCCGGACGGCCCGCGCGGGTCCACCTCAAGGCCGACACCGGGATGTCCCGGGGCGGCGCGTGGGGCGACGAGTGGCCGCCGCTGGTGAAGTCGGCGCTGGCCGCCGAGGCCGCCGGGCACGTCCAGGTCGTGGGGCTCATGTCGCATTTCGCCTGCGCCGACGAGCCGGGCCACCCCTCGGTCGCGGGCCAGCTCGCGGTCTTCAAGGACATGGTCGAGTACGCCGAGCGCGCCGGGGCCAGGCCGGAGGTCCGGCACCTGTCCAACTCGGCCGCCGCGCTGACCCTGCCGGACGCGCGGTTCGACCTGGTCCGGCCCGGGATCGCCACGTACGGGCTGACACCGGTGCCGGGCGAGGGCACGTTCGGGCTGCGGCCCGCGATGACGCTCGTCGCCGCCACGGCCCTGGTCAAGCGGGTCCCGGCGGCCAGCGGTGTCTCGTACGGTCACACCTACATCACCGAACGGGAGACGACTCTGGCCGTGGTGCCCGCCGGCTACGGCGACGGCGTCCCCCGGCACGGTTCCAACCTGCTGGAGGTCCTCGCTGGCGGGCGGCGCCGCCGGATCGCCGGCCGGGTCTGCATGGACCAGTTCGTGATCGACCTCGAGGACGATCCGCTCGCCGCCGGTGACGAGATCGTGCTGTTCGGGCCCGGCGACCGCGGCGAGCCGACCGCTCAGGAGTGGGCGGACGCGCTGATGACGATCTCGTATGAGATCGTCACCCGGATCGGGTCCCGGGTGCCCCGGGTGTACACGGGGCGGGCCGCCGGAGGGGGCGAGGATGGTTAGCAGCCGCAGGAAGAAGATGGGCATCGCCGGTGCCGTCGCGGGCGTCGGCGCGGCCGGGATCGGCGCGGCCGTGGGCCTGCGCCGGCTGGCGGTCGGCCGGGTCAGGCTGCGGCCCGATCCCGACGCCGACGAGCCGTTCGGCGAGCTGCGCGGGACCGTGCGGACCGTACCGGCCGACGACGGCCTGCCGCTGCACGTCGAGGTCGACGGCCCGGACGACGCGCCGCTGACGCTCGTCTTCAGCCACGGCTACTGCCTCAACCAGGACGCCTGGCACTTCCAGCGCCGCGACCTGCGGCACTCCACCGGACGGCCGCGCCTGGTCTTCTGGGACCAGCGCAGCCACGGCCGGTCGGGCCGGAGCAAGCCGGCGAACGCCACGATCGACCAGACCGGCGAGGACCTGTACGCGGTGCTGACCGCGACCGTCGGTCCGGGCGCCCCCGTGGTGCTGGTGGGCCACTCGATGGGCGGCATGTCGATCATGGCGCTGGCGCTGCGGCATCCCGAGCTGTTCGAGCCCGGGACCGACGGCCCCCAGATCGTCGGCGTCGCGCTGGTCAACACCTCGTGCGGCGACATGGCCGAGATGACGCTCGGCCTGCCCCTCGTCCTGGCCAAGGTGCTGCGCCCGCTGGCCCCCGGCACGCTGCGCGGCCTGGGCCGCCGCGCCGACCTGGTCGAGCGCGTCCGCGGCCTGGGCGCCGACCTGGCGTTCGTGGTCACCAAGCGGATGGCCTTCGCCGACAAGTACGTCAGCCCGACCGTGGTCGACTTCCTGGAGCAGATGATCCGGGCCACGCCGATCGACGTGGTCGCGGAGTTCTATCCGGAGCTGATCGCGCACGACAAGTCGGCGGCCCTGGAGATCATCGGACGGGTACCCGTCGTGGTGCTGGCCGGCGGTGAGGACCGGCTGACCCCGGCCGCGCACGGCCGCGCCATGGCCGAGGCGCTCCCCGACGCCGAGTACGTCGAGGTCGGCGAGGCCGGCCACGTCCTCCCGCTGGAGTACCCCGGCGTCGTCACCGGCGGCGTCCGCCGCCTGCTCGACCGCGTCAAGCCCGAACGCGAGGAACGCTCAGCCTGACCCCCGGACGTCGACTCGTGGCGCTGGCTCTTAGACCCAGCGGACGCTGCCGACGATCATGCCAGGGGAGGTCTCGGGGGTCGGCGT
>NZ_JBIRAW010000035.1:0-108096 GCF_044326315.1 Actinomadura sp. 9N407
CGGCCCCCCCCGGGGCCGGGGGAGGGGTAGGTGACGCGCACGCCGAGCAGCTGCACGCTCAGCGGCCCCGGCGGCAGCGCCACGGGCACGCGCGGGCGCGGCGGCCCGGCGGTGGCCAGCACCACCGCGACCCGCCGCGACGCCGGCAGCACCTCACGCAGCCGCTGCGCCGCCGACACCAGCGGCAGCGCCGCCTCCACCGCGATCAGCGCGGTCAGCGCCGCCACCGCCACCCGCACCCCGTCCGCGCCGGCGCCGATCGCCGCCCACGCCACCGCCGCGCACGTCAGGCCCTGCACCGCGAACCCGGCGCCGCTCACCAGCGCCGTGACCCGCGCGGCGGCGCGCTCGGCGCCCGCCAGCCGCCGCGACTGCGCCCCGGCCGCCTCGGCGAACCGGCCCGCCGCGCCGAACACCGCCAGATCACCGGCGCCCTCCAGCACGTCCAGGGACCGTACCGCCAGCCGTTCCCGCGCCACCGCCGCGCGCGCCGCCGCCCGCCCGCTCAGCACCGCGGCGCCGGGCGCCAGCACCAGCGCCGCCACCGCGAGCCCTGCCGCCAGCACCGGCGCCGCGTCCGGGACCGCCACCGCGCACACCACCAGCCCCGCCGCGCCGCACACCACCGCCGCGACCGCCGGCAGCAGGCACCGCAGCAGCAGATCCTGAACGGCGTCGACGTCGGCGACCATCCGGGTCAGCGCGTCCCCCTCACGCAGCCGCCCCGCGGGGGTCCGGGCGAGGGCGTCGAACACCCGGCCGCGCAGCTCCGCCAGCGCCCGCAGCGCCACATCGTGCCCGGCCAGCCGTTCCAGGTACCGCAGTCCGCCCTTGCCGACGGCGCAGGCGCGCACCGCCACGATCGCCAGCGACAGCGCCGCCACCGGCGGCTGCTGCGCCGCCCGCGCGATCAGCCACGCCGCCGCCGCGATCAGCCCCAGCCCGCACAGTTCGGCGGCGATCCCCGCCAGCCCCGCCGCGGCCAGCCGCACCCCGTACGGGCGCACCGCGCCCCACATCCCGCTCACGCCGCCGTCCCCGTTCCCGCCTGTGTCCTCGCACCCGTCCCCGTCACTGTTCGCGTCCGCGTCGCCGGGGCGGGATCGTCGGCGGTGACCCGGCCCTCCTCCAGCCGCACCACCCGCCCCGCCAACGCCAGCAGCGCCGGGCGATGCGCCACGATCAGCGCCGTACGGCCCTGCAGCAGGGTCTGCGCCGCCTGCACCAGCAGCCGCTCGCTGAGCAGGTCCAGCCGCGCCGTCGGCTCGTCCAGCAGCATCACCGGCGCCCCCGTCACGTACGCGCGGGCGATCGCCAGCCGCTGCCGCTGCCCCGCCGACAGGCCCGCGCCGCGCTCGCCCAGCACCGTGCCGTACCCGGCGGGAAGCTCCCGGACGAACGCGTCGGCCTGCGCCGCCCGCGCGGCCGCCTCCACCTGTTCATCGCCGGCGTCCGGTGCGCCGAGGCGGATGTTGTCGGCCACCGACGCGGCGAACAGGTGCGGCCGCTGCGGTACCCATCCCAGCCGTTCCCGCCATTCCCGCAGGTCAAGGTCGCGCAGGTCCACGCCGTCGACCAGCACGCGGCCCGACTCCACCGGGCACAGTCCCGCCAGGACCAGCAGCAGCGTCGACTTTCCCGCACCGGAACGGCCCGTCACCGCGACCCGCTCACCGGGCGCCACCCGCAGCGACACCCCCTCCAGCGCGGGCCGCTCGGCCCCGGGGTAGCGGACGGTGACGTCCTCCAGGACGATCTCCGGTGCCCCGCCGGCGGGCGCCGGGCGTGCCGTGACCGCGGCGGGCACGGGGGCCGGGGCGTCGATCACCGCGAACGCGCGCTCGGCCGCCGCCACGCCCTCGGCGCTGGCATGGAAGCGGGTCCCCAGCGCCCGCAGCGGCAGGTACACCTCCGGTGTCAGGATCAGCACCAGCAGGCCCGTCGCCAGCGCCATCTCCCCGCCCAGCAGCCGCAGCCCCACCGGCACCGCCACCAGCGCCACCGACAGCGCGCACACCAGTTCCAGCACCAGCGCCGACAGGAACGCCACCCGCAGCGCCGCGACCGTCGCGCGGCGGTGCTCGGCGGCCAGTTCCCGCACCACCCGCGACTGGTGCCCGGCGCGCCCGAACGCCCGCAGCGTCGGCAGGCCCGCCAGCACGTCCCCGAAATGCCCGCCGAGCCGGTGCAGCAGCCCCCACTGCCGCCCCGTCAGCTCCGCCGTCCGCATCCCCACCAGCGCGCCGAACACCGGCACCAGCGGAACCGTCACCGCCACCACCAGCGCCGACGCCCAGTCCGCTGCGGCCAGGCACGCCAGCACCAGCACCGGGACCACGCACGCCGCCAGCAGCTGCGGCACGTACCCGGTGTAGAAGGGGCCGACGGCGTCCAGGCCCCGGGTCACCAGCGTCACCCGTCCCGCGGCCCCGCCACCGCCGTCCCCACCGGCCGCCTGCCCGGCAGCGGAGGAGGGGGCGGCCAGGAGCGCCTCCCGCAGGCGGTGCTTGACCGCCGCCGCCGAACGGCCCGCGACCACCTCCGCCGCCCACGCCAGCACCGCCCGCGCCGCCACCACACCCGCCAGCGCCGGCAGCGGCCCGGTGTCCAGGCCCGCGATCGCCCGCGCCAGCAGCCACGCCCCCGCCACCAGCAGCACGCCCTGCGCCACCGTCACCACGCCCAGCACCACCAGCACCCGGCGCGGCAGCAGGCCCAGCAGACGCCGCTCAGTACTTTTCACGCCCGCCCCTACAGGTAGGAGGGCGAATCCACGCGCCCCCGGAACGTCCACCACACCAGCGCCTGCGCGGCCAGCAGCAGCGGCAGCAGCGCGGCGGTCATCACCGCCGTCACCGCCAGCCCCGCCCCCGGCGCCGCCGAATCCACCAGCGGCAGCCGCGCCCCGGCCGCCACGGCCAGGCCCGCCAGCGCCACCGCCGTCACCGCGTACGACGCCGGGATCCGCCGCGCCCGCGCCAGCACCGCGCCCGTGCACCGCAGCCGCGCGAAACCCGCGCCGTGCAGCGCGAACACCGCCGCCAGCGGCAGCCCCAGGACACTGCCGGCGTTCAGGCCCTCGGTGGCGCCGCCGGCCAGGATCGTGCCCAGCAGCGACGCCCACACCAGCGCCAGCCCCCAGCTGCCCGCCACGATCGCCGCGTCGCAGCCGCCCCGCCACGCCGGCGCGTCCACGCGGCCCCGCAGCCACAGCCCCATGTCCCGCACGATCCACGCCATCAGCAGCGCCACGAACAGCGGGAACAGGCCCTCCAGCAGCCCGTGCTCCAAAGCGGGGAACGCGCCGGCCATGATCCCCGCCACCGCCACCAGCCACACCTCGTTGGCCAGGAAGAACGGCGCGAACGCCGCGATCACCACGCGGCGCTCGTCCTGCCCGCGCCCCAGCCACGGCAGCAGCATCCCCACCCCGATGTCACCGCCGGCCAGCACCAGATACCCGGCGGTGAACACCGCCAGCAACACCACCGCGAGCATCTCCATCACAACGCTCCAGACAAGAGAAGAGAAAAAGGGGGATCGCCGGTTCGGACTAGTACGTGGGGGTCAGCATCGGCTCCGCCGGCGCCGGGCCCGTCCGGGGATCGGCGCCCAGGCGGACCTCGTCCGGGCCGCGCCGCGCATGCCGTACCAGCAGCCACGCGTTCACCGCGATCAGCACCGCGAACAGGCCCGTGAACGCCGTGAACGACACCGCCACCCACCCCGCGCTCACATCCGACAGCGCGTCCTGGGTCTTCAGCAGCCCGTACACCACCCACGGCTGCCGCCCCACCTCACGGAACACCCAGCCCGACAGCATCGCCACGTACGGCAGCGGCACCGCCGCCATCAGCACCACATGGAAGATCCGGCCCCGCACCAGCCACCGCCCGAACGGCAGCTTCACCAGCGCGACCGCCGCCACGGCCAGCATCAGCACCCATGCCAGCATCATCAGCGCCTCACCGGCCGACGCCGGCCACGGCGGGGTGTAGTCACCCGGCCCGAACCGCGCGATGAGATCGGCCTCGGCCGCCTGCCCCTCCGGCGATCCGGGGCGCTTGGTCGGCTGCAGGTAGGCGAACTGCACACCGCCGAACACCACCACCGGGAACACCGACGCCACCACCGCCGCCAGCCCGATCCGCATCGAACGGCGGAAGAACTCCACCTGCGCCGTCCGCCGGAACAGGTGGTACGCGCTCACCCCGGCCAGGAAGAACCCGGCCGTCAGCAGCCCCCCGAACAGCACATGGAAGAACGCCAGCACCGCCGCCGGATTGGTCAGCAGCGCCCCCAGATCCGTCAGATGCGCGGTGCCGTCGCGCATCTCGTACCCGACGGGGCGCTGCATCCAGCCGTTGGCGACCAGAATGAAGTACGCCGACAGGTACGCGGTGAACGTCACCACCCAGATCAGCGCCAGATGCACCCACCGGTTCAGCCGGTCCCACCCGAAGATCCACAGGCCCAGGAACGTCGACTCGACGAAGAACGCCGCCACCGTCTCCATCGCCAGCGGCGCCCCGAACACCCCGCCGGTCAGCTCCGCCGTCCCGCCCCAGTTCATCCCGAACTGGAACTCCATCACCAGCCCCGTGACGATCCCGACCGCATAGTTGATCACATACAGCTGGCCCCAGAACCGCGTCATCCGCGCATGCACCGCGCTGCCCGACCACGTCGCCCGCGTCTGCATCAGCGCCACCAGCGTCGCCAGCCCCAGCGTCAGCGCCACGAACAGGAAATGCGAACCCGCCGTCAACGCGAACTGCAGCCGTGCCAGCATCAGCGGATCGTCCATCACGCCACCTCAACCCCTTGGATCGTCACCACCGACGATCCTGGAGCCGGCACACCCGCCGGCGGATCCGGCACGAGCATGCACCCGCCCTGCACCTTTCGCGCAGACCCGCCCCGCCGCCTACATCGCGGGATGTAGGCGGCGAGGCGGCGTCAGCGCCGGGCGGTCGCGCCCTGGGGGCCTGGGCGGCGGACGGCCGGGGCAGACGCCGCCTGCGGGGGTCACTCCTCAGGTCCGACCACGGATGTATCCACCGTGCGCGAGGAGTCCGCCGGGTCGGTGGTGGTACGGCCGGACTCGCGGCGCGCCGACCACCCCAGCACCAGCGCCACCATCAGGTACGGCACGCCCGCCACCGCGAACAGCACCCCGGGCCCCGCCCACACCGAACCCGCCCCGTACCCGGCGAAGATCGCCACGGCCAGCACCTCCGAACCCCACCCCGCCAGCGACGTCACCGTCGCCCGCGACCGGTCGGTGATCCGCTCCTGCAGCCGCGCGTCCGCCGCGACCATCGCCCACTGGAAGATCCCGAACGCCGCCCCCACCAGCAGCAGCCCCTCCGCACGGCCCGCGACCGAACCGATCAGCGAGCCCGCCGCCAGGCCGGCCCCCGCGACCGCCAGCGCGGGGGCCAGCCACCGCACGCCCCGGCCCGCCAGCCAGCCGCCCACCGTGTCACCGGCGCTGACCACCAGCACCAGCAGCGGTACCGCCGCCGCCGCGACACCCGTCGAGGCCGCCAGGTACGGCACGTACTCGTCCAGCGCCGTCACGCCCATGAGCACCACCGACAGCACCAGTGCCCCCCGCACCCGCGGAACGTCGCGGACCTGCGCCCAGCCCTCGCTCAGCACCCGCCGCAACGACGGCTCGTCCTCTTCGTCCTCCTCCTCGTCGGCGTCGGGGGTGTTCTCGCCGCCGGGGGAGGGGGCGCCGCGGTGCTCGGGAAGCGACCACGACACCGCCGCGTTCAGCACGCACACCGCCACACTCGCCGCACCCAGCGCCCGGTAGCCGCCCGCCGCCATCACCGGCGCCGCCGCGGCCGTGGCCACCAGCACCGCCGTCGTCCCCACCGCCTGCGCCCGCCCGGACAGCCGCGCGTACGAGGCGCCCGCGCCCACGCGGCGCAACTCCTCGTACACCAGCGCCTGCAACGTCCCCGAACGCAGCGACGACCCCAGGCCCCACAGCACGAAACCCGCCGCGAACATCGCGTAGGAGGGGAACAGCGTCCACAACCCGAAACCGGCACCCGACAGCAGCGGCCCGAGGGTCAGCAGGCGGCGCCGCGAGAAGACGTCGGCCCACACACCCGAGGGCACCTCGAACACGATCGCGGTGACCGACCAGATGACGAACAGGGAAGAGACCGCTGCGGGTGACAGCCCGGTGTCGGCGAACAGCAGCGCGTACACCGGGTACAGCAGCACGAAATCCTCGAGGAACGCGGAGGCGTACAGCCTGCGCGCCAGCCCCGATTCACCATGGGACGCCGATGAGCGTCAATGTCGCCAGGTCATATTTCGGAAGCTACCACAGCACCCCGCCGCGACCCGAGACCTTTTCCCGGGTCACCGGCGCGGGGGAGGGGAGCGGTCGTCCGTCCAGCGGGAACGGCCACGCCCGCCCGGTAAGTGATCATTGTACTGTTCTCCGCTGTGACCACCGAGAACGCCGTTCCACTCGGGCGCCGGCTCTGGACGATGCTGATCATGCTCGGACTCGCCGGCCAGCTCGCCTGGACGGTGGAGAACATGTACCTCAACGTGTTCGTCCACGACACCATCAGCGACGACCCCGACGTCATCGCCGCCATGGTCGCCGCCAGCGCGATCGCCGCCACCGCCGCCACCCTCACCATCGGCGCCCTGTCGGACCGCCTCGGCCGCCGCCGCGCCTTCATCGCCGGCGGCTACCTCGCCTGGGGCCTGGCCACCGCCGCGTTCGGCCTCATCACCGTCGACACCGCCGCCACCCTCGCCCCCGCGGCCGACGCCGTCCTGCTCGCCGTCATCCTCGTCATCACCCTGGACTGCCTCATGTCGTTCCTGGGCGCCGGCGCCAACGACGCCGCCTTCCAGGCCTGGGTCACCGACAGCACCGTCCCCGCCAACCGCGGCCGCGTCGAATCGGTACTGGCGATCATGCCGCTGATGGCGATGCTGATCGTCTTCGGCGGCTTCGACGCCCTCACCCGCGCCGGCCACTGGCCCGCGTTCTTCGTCATCATCGGCGTCATCATCACCGCCGCCGGAACCCTCGCCTGGATCTTCGTCCGCGACCGGCCCGCCCCGCACCGCCCGAGCGAGCCCTACCTGCGCTCCCTGGTCCACGGCCTGCGCCCCGGCGCCATGCGCGCCAACCCGCCCCTGTACCTCGCCCTGGGCGCCTGGTGCGTATGGGGCGTCTCCACCCAGGTCTTCCTGCCCTACCTGATCATCTACCTGCAGCGCTACCTCGACATCGACGGCTACGCCCTCATCCTGGCCGTCGTCCTCACCGGCGCCTCCGCCGTCACCGTCGCCTGCGGCCCCCTCATCGACCGCATCGGCAAGGTCGCGTTCCTGCCGCCCGCCATCGCCGTGTACGGCACCGGGCTGCTGCTGATGCCGCTGGCCCGCGACACCCTGCCCGTCATCGCCGCCGGCCTGGTCCTGATGACCGGATTCATGCTCGTCCTGGCCCCCGTCGGCGCCCTGGTCCGCGACCACACCCCGCCCGGCCGCGCCGGGCACGTCCAGGGACTGCGGATGGTCTTCGCCATCCTCATCCCCATGATCATCGGCCCGTACCTCGGCGCCACCGTCATCAAGGGCGCCGACCAGTACTACGAGGAACTCGGCGTCCTCAAACAGGTCCCCACACCCGCGGTCTTCCTCGCGGCCGCCGCCGTCCTCACCCTCATCATCGTCCCGGTCCTGGCGCTGCGCCGCGCCACCCCCGCCAAGGAGAACACCCCATGACCCGCCCGGTGACCCCCGGCCAGCCGCCCGGCCTGCTCACCCGCTGGGGCGCCGCGCTCGACCCCGACGACGTCCTGCCCGAACACCCGCGCCCCCAACTGGCCCGCGACAGCCACCTCAACCTCAACGGCCGCTGGGAGTACGCCATCACCGGGCCCGGCCAGGACCCGCCGGGGGAGAACGGCACCTACGACGGCGACATCATCGTGCCGTTCTCGCCCGAATCGCCGCTGTCGGGCGTCGGCCGCACGCTCCTGCCACACCAGACGCTCTCCTACCGCCGCACCCTCACCCTCCCCGACGGCTTCCGCCCCGCCGGCGACCCCGGCGCCCGCGTGCTGCTGCACTTCGGCGCCGTCGACCAGACCTGCAGCGTCCACCTCAACGGCACCGCCGTCGGCGGCCACACCGGCGGCTACCTGCCCTTCACCCTCGACATCACCCACGCCCTGCGCCCCGGCCCCAACACCCTCACCGTCCAGGTCCAGGACGACACCGACACCGGCCAGCACGCACGCGGCAAGCAGAAACTCGACCGCGGCGGCATCTGGTACACCCCCCAATCGGGCATCTGGCAGACCGTCTGGGCCGAATGCGTCCCCGCCACCCACATCACCCGCCTCACCCTCACCCCCCGCCTGGACGACTCCAGCGTCGACATCACCGTCCACGCCGGCACCGGGGGAGGACCCGCGCGCATCGCCGTCCACGACGGCGGCCACATCATCGCCGAAACCGACGCCGTCCCCGGCCGCCCCGTACGCCTCCCGCTGCCCGGCGCCCGCCTGTGGACCCCCGAAGACCCCCACCTGTACGACGTCACCGCCACCCTCGGCACCGACCACGTCCGCGGCTACTTCGGCATGCGCTCCTACACCACCGGACCCGACCACGACGGCGTCCCGCGCCTGCACCTCAACGGCCGCCCCTACTTCCACGCCGGCATCCTCGACCAGGGCTACTGGCCCGACGGCATGTACACCGCCCCCTCCGACGAAGCCATGATCCACGACATCGCCACGATGAAACGGCTCGGCTTCACCATGCTCCGCAAGCACATCAAGATCGAGCCGCTGCGCTGGTACCACCACTGCGACCGCCTCGGCATCCTGGTCTGGCAGGACATGGTCAACGGCGGCGGCCCCTACCACCCCCTGGTCATCACCGCCCCCGCCGTCACACCCCTGCGCCTGAACGACCGCCACCACCGCTGGTTCGGCCGCGCCGACGCCGCCGGACGCGCACGATTCCTCGCCGAGACCCGCGAGACCATCGAGCACCTGCGCAACATCGTCAGCATCGCCGTCTGGGTCCCGTTCAACGAAGGCTGGGGCCAGTTCGACGCCGCCGCCGTCACCGCCGAGATCGCCGCACTCGACCCCACCCGCACCATCGACCACGCCAGCGGCTGGCACGACCAGGGCGCCGGCGACCTGCGCAGCCTGCACGTCTACTTCCGCCGCTTCCGCCTGCCCCGGCGGCGACGCGGCGACGCACGCGTCCTCGTGCTGTCCGAATACGGCGGATACAACCACCGCGTCGACGGTCACACCCACAACGACAAGGACTTCGGCTACAAACGCCACGCGACCGCCGCCCGCCTCGGCGCCGCCTTCACCCGCCTGCACGCCCAGCAGATCGTCCCCGCGATCCCGCGCGGGCTCAGCGCCACCGTCTACACCCAGCTGTCCGACGTCGAAGACGAACTCAACGGCCTGCTCACCTACGACCGCGAGGTGCTGAAACTACCCGCCGGCCTCGTCCGCGCCGTCAACGCGCGGCTCCGCCTCGAGCCGCCCGCCCGCGGGTCGCCTCACCAGCGCTGACGCGCCTCCTCGGCCCACCCCACCAGGCCGTCCAGATCCACCCACCTGCCGTCGTCGGCCTGAGCCCGCCCGCTGAAGTACCCGAAGCACTGATGCGTCTCGGACCCCACCACACCCAGCTCCGTCCGCGCCACCTTCTCGTGGAACGGACGGAACTCCACCTGCACCCGCACCCCCCGGATCCGCCACGGCCGCAGCCAGTCGGCCCGGTCATAGGACCACTCCAGCTCCTCACCGATCTTGTGCAGCCGCCCGTCCACGAACAACGCGTTCTCCGTCATCCCCGTACCGGAAGTCCACTTGCCACCCAGCTGCAGCGCCCGCCCCTCACCGCTGCCGGCCGCCCAGTTCCACGTCATCCGGTACGGCCACTTCCCGCGCCCGTGATCCAGGACCGCGAACGAGTCGTCCTCACTCACCTCGTGCACCCCCGACGGCAGCCGCAACCGGCCCCGCACCGGACGCCCCACATCCTTCACCGTGTACTGGAAACGGTTCGCACCCCACGGGATCACCACACCCAGCGACTCATGCCCCTCCGGCAGCGGCACCACCAGATCGATGTCCACCCCGGGCGCCACCGCCCGCAGCCTCGAGCCGCCCGGACCCTGACGCACCCCGACCGCCACCCCGCCGCCCCGCGCCTCCGCCGTCCCCGCACCGCCGCGATCGGGCATCACCGCACCACGCGCCAGCGGCACCACCGCGTCCCGGCCGATCTCCTCACCCGACTCGCGATCCAGCACGTACACCCCGTGCACACCCGCGTAGTCCAGCGACGACGCCACCAGCCCCACCACATGACGCGGCGTCACCACACCCCAGTACTCCCACCGCTTCACCCGGCCCCACCCGCGCAGATTCGACCGGTGCAGCGGCCGCCTCGTCCAGCCCACCGCCTCGGGATTCAGCCGCCCGTCCGGCAGGCACAGGTCGACCGCCTCGGTGATCTCCCGCTCATGAGTCAGCATCCCCCGAGCCTAGCGATCACCACCACGCCCACCACCGGCCCGCGCCTCAGGCGCCGAACCAGGGGAGTGGCCCACCGAAGGGGAGTGGCCCACCGAACACGCCCCCGCCTCGCGCCGAGAACTAGACGAGCCGCTCTATGGCGCGGGCGACGAGGTCGTCGGCCTCCTGACGGAGCCGGCACTTGACCGGCGGGGGCAGGGGCGTCCGTCCCTTGTCGCCGGCCGAACCATCTCCGATCGCCCCTACTTAACATAATGTTTATTATCGACCATCTTGGGAACCCGCCGAGAGCGGGGCGAAACGGGCGGTTGTCGCGGGACTTCAGGTGCGGGAACGGACATGGCGGTGCGGGGCTGGGCGGACGGCACTGCGGCGCGTGGCTCCGGTACGGGCGCGGCCGTCCGACTTCCCGTCGCACGGCACAAAATAGAACCTGTTCTTGCCAAACCGGCGTGCGGGCGAGCAGGCTGGCCGCATGGACCTGATCGCGCTCGAAGAGATCCGCCGGCTCAAGCACCGCTACCTGCGCTGCGTGGACCTCAAGCTCTGGGACGACTTCGGCGGCGTCTTCACCGACGACGCCGTCGCCGAGTACGACACCCCCGTCATCGGCAAGCAGCTGCGGCTGGCCGGACGCACCGCCATCGTCGACTACATGCGCACCAACCTCGGGCCCGGGACGATCACCACGCACACCGCCGGAAGCTCCGAGATCGACATCGACGGCGACCGCGCGACCGGCATCTGGGCCCTGGAGGACACCGTCATCCTCCCCGAGCACAAGCTGCTCATCCACGGCGCCGCGTTCTACCGCGACGTCTACCGGCGCGGCGGCGACGGCCTGTGGCGGGTCGAGCACACCGGCCACCGGCGCACCTACGAGTACACGATGTCGCTGGCCGACGTCCCCAGCCTCAAGTTCACCGCCGGCCTGCCGCCGGCACCCGGCATTGACGCTACCTAGAACGCGTTCTACTCTCCGATCCAGCACGTACCGGCCCGGCAGACCCGATTCACCAGCCCAGCCCTCAGCCCGCCCCGACCGACGATCCCAGGGAGACCGGTGGCCACCGACCCAGCCCCGCACCAGACCGCCCCTTCCGCCGCCGACGCCACGGCCGCCGCCACGCGCCCGTTCACCGAGGCGATCGCCGAAGCCGAACACATCATCCGCACCGCACCCCACGTCAAGACCGAGCAGGACCTGGCCGAAGGCCTGGACTACCTCGCCGGCAGCATCAAGGCCTCACTGCACATGGTCGCCGCCTACCAGCACGACCACCCCTTCTTCGCCTCCTCCACCGGCCCCTACACCAAACTCGGCCTGGACAACCCCGACACCCTCTACTTCCACGCCTACATCCGCGACGACGCCGAATACGTCGTCACCGGACGCCGCGGCACCACCGCCGACCTCAGCTTCCAGGTCCTCAACGGCGACTACTCCCCGACCCAGTCACCCGACAGCCTCACCGCCTTCGACGACCGCGACCTCGACATCGCCGCCGACGGCACCTTCCGGCTGCGGTTCGGCCCGCCCCGCCCCGACGCCGAACCCGGCTACGTCCCCCTCGGCCCCGGCTCGGCCATGCTCATCGTCCGCGAGGTCTTCAGCGACTGGCGGAACGAACGGCCCGGCGAGATCCGCATCCACCGCGCCGACACCCTCGGCACCGCCCCGCCCCCCATCACCGCCGACCGCATGGCCCGCCGCTACGACGTCGCAGGCCGGATGCTGCTGGGCCGCCTGCGCACCTTCCTCGCCTTCCCCGAATGGCACTACCTGCAACTGCCGGTCAACACCCTGACCGAACCCCGCCCCACCCCCGGCGGGCTGGCCACCCAGTACTCCTCCGTCGGCCACTACGACCTCGACGACGACCAGGCCATGATCATCACCGTCCCCGCCGCCGACCGCGCCGACGCCCCGTACCAGGGCTTCCAGCTCGGCAGCATGTGGTACGTGTCGCTGGACTACATCAACCACCAGACCAGCCTCACCGCCGACCAGGCACGCGCCGACGAGGACGGCATGATCCGCTACATCGTCAGCGAACGCGACCCCGGCCTGGCCAACTGGATCGAACGCACCGGCCACGACCGCGGCTACCTGCAGTTCCGCTGGCAGCACCTCAACCGCGCCCTCACCCCCGCCGACGGCCCCCAGGCCGAGATCGTCGCGTTCGACGACCTGCCCCGGCGGCTGCCCTTCCACGACGGCCAGCGCGTCACCCCCGCCGAATGGGCCGCCCGCATCACCGACCGCCAGACCGCCGTCGCCCAGCGGATGCTCGGCTGATGGCCGCCGGACTGCTCACCGGCCAGGTCATCGTCATCTCCGGCGTCGGCCCCGGACTCGGCCGCGGCCTCGCGCTGCGCTGCGCCGCTGCCGGCGCCGACGTGGTGCTGGCCGCGCGCACCGAGAGCCGCCTGGCCGAAGTGGCCAAGGACGTCGAGGCCCTCGGCCGCCGCGCGGTCACCGTGCCGACCGACATCACCGACGACGCCGCCTGCGCGCGGCTGGCCGACACCGCCCTGAGCGAGCTCGGGCGCGTCGACGGACTGGTCAACAACGCCTTCGCGATCCCGCCGCTGACCGACCTGATGACGGTCGACCTGGAGAAGGTACGCGCCGGGCTGGAGACCAACGTGCTGTCCGCGCTGCGCCTGACCCGGCTGCTGACCCCCGCGATCGCCGAGCACGCCGGCTCCGTCGTGATGATCAACTCGGCGGTGCTGCGGCACTCCCGGCGCACCTTCGGCGCCTACAAGATGGCCAAGGCGAGCCTGCTGGCGATGACGCAGAGCCTGGCGACCGAACTGGGGCCGCGCGGCGTGCGGGTCAACACCGTCGCCCCCGGCTACATCTGGGCCGACAACCTCAAGTGGTACTTCGGCCACCTGGCCGCCGAACGCGGCGTACCGGCACGGCAGGTGTACGAGGAGATGGCCGCCACCACCGACCTGCGCCGGCTGCCCGAACCCGACGAGGTCGCCGACGCCGTGGTGTTCATGCTCTCGCCGCTGGCCCGCGCGGTCACCGGGCAGTGCCTGGACGTCAACGCCGGCGAATGGCACCACTAGGCAGGCGGCGTCACCCGGACCGGCACCGGTACCGGTGCGCACCGATCAGGAAGGACCCGCACCGATGACCCCAGGGCGCGACAGCGTCGGGACGGTCGAGGATCTGCACGCCTCGGCCAGCAAGATCACCGGCTTGGCCGACTTCGGCGGCGACGACGACCCGTACCTGGACGGGCTCGGCGTGCTGCTGGAGTCGCTGGCCGGTGAGGCAGGGCTCACCCCGCTGGGCAACAAGGCGCAGCGCTCGCTCGTGCGCGGCGCGCTGGCGGCACGGCTGGTGTCGCAGGCGGCGTGGCAGAGTTTCCCCGAGCACGCCGGGGCCGGTGTCGAGCGGCCCATCTTCGTCACGGGACTGCCGCGTACGGGCACCACGGCGCTGCACCGGCTGCTCACCGCCGACCCGGCCCACCAGGGGCTGGAGGTGTGGCTGGCCGAGGTGCCGCAGCCGCGGCCGCCGCGCGCCGGCTGGGACGACGACCCGGTGTTCCAGGCGATCGAGGCCGGGTACCGGCGCCATCACATCGACAACCCCGAGTTCATGGGGGTGCACTACATCTCGGCCGCGATGGTGGAGGAATGCTGGCAGCTGCTGCGCCAGTCGATGCGGTCGATCTCGTTCGAGTGCCTGGCGCACCTGCCGGGGTACTCGGCGTGGCTGGCCGGGCAGGACTGGACGGCGGCGTACCGCAGGCACCGCCGGAACCTGCAGCTGATCGGCCTGAACGATCCGGGGCGGCGGTGGGTGCTGAAGAACCCCAGTCACCTGTTCGCCCTGGACGCGCTGCTGGAGGTGTATCCGGACGCGCTGATCGTGCAGACGCACCGGGCGCCGAGTACGGCGATGGCGTCGATGTGCAGTCTCGCGGCGCACGCGACCTCGGGGTGGTCGGAGGTGTTCACGGGCGAGACGATCGGGCGTGACCAGCTGGAGCTGTGGGGCCGGGGGCTGGAGCTGTTCGACGCCCAGCGGGCCCGGCACGATCCGGCGCGGTTCTTCGATGTGCAGTACGACGACTTCGTGCGTGACCCGATCGGCACCGTGGGGTCGGTGTACGGCCATTTCGGGTTGCCGTTCGGTGACGAGGCGCGGGCGGCGATGGCGCGGCTGCGCGATGAGAGCGCCACGGGTGCGGGGCGTCCGGCGCACCGGTACGCGCTGGCGGATTTCGGCCTCACGCCCGAGCAGGTGGACGAACGGTTCGCGGGTCACGTGGCGGAGCTCCCCTGAGGGCGGGATGCCGGTGATGTCCGACCCGAGTCGGACAAAGTTCGCATAAGTAACCAAACCAGACAGAAGTAGGATTCTGTCTGGTTTGGTTACTTCTCCGTCGGGACCGAGCTGACGGCGCGCGTTCTGTCGGAGCCGGGCGGTAACGTCCGCACCGTGCGTCCCATCGATGTCCAGCGCCTGACCGTCGGCGACACCACCGACCGCTACACGCGGATGATCCGCGCGAAGTCGGCCACCGGGGCGCTGGCCCCCGGCACCGCCGAAGTGTACGCGCGCGACGTGCTGACGTTCGCGGAGCTGGCCGGGCCCGAGCGGGTGCTGGACGATCTCAGCGGCGCCGACGTCGACGAGGTGCTGCTGAAGTTCGCGCACAAGCCCGACGGGCGCCGCCGCTCCCCCTCCCCCTCCCCCGGCGCGGGCGGTCCGCGTGCGGCGGCGCGGCAGAGCGCGGCGTCGCAGGCGCGGTTCCGGCGGTCGCTGTCGGCGTTCTTCCGGTACGCGACGATCACGGGCTGGGTGCAGCTGGATCCGATGCGGGCGGTGACGCTGCGGCCCAAGGACCGCGGCGGGCTGCGGTCGCAGCGGCGCGCGCTCACCACCGAGCAGGCCGACGGGCTGCTGGGCGCGGCGCGGTCGATGGTGTCGGCGCCGGCCGATCCGGCGCGGCGGGCCGATCAGCGGACCGAGCTGCGGGACGCGCTGATCGTGCTGCTGCTGGCGGCGGTGGGGCCGCGGGTGTCGGAGCTGACGCGCGCCGATGTGGAGGACTTCTACGTCAACGCGGGCGTGCGGTACTGGCGGATCTTCGGCAAGGGCGGGCGGACCAGGGACGTGCCGCTCCCCCGGGCGGTCACCCGGGTGCTGGAGGCCTACCTGGCCGACGGGCGGCGGCTGCTGGACAAGGGGCGCGAGCCGAAGGCGCTGCTGCTGTCGTGGCGGGGCCGGCGGCTGGCGCGCGGTGACGTGCAGGGGGTGATCGACCGGGTTCTGGCGCGGGTGGATCCCGAGCACCGGCGGGGTGTGACGCCGCATGGCCTGCGGCATACGACGGCGACGCATCTGCTGGCGGCGGCGACGGACATGGACGCGGTGCGGCGGGTGCTGGGGCATTCGGATCTGTCGACGCTGGGCCGCTACCGCGACGAGCTGCCCGGTGAGCTGGAGGCGGCGATGCGGGTGCATCCGCTGCTGGGCGCGGAGGAGCCCTGACGCGTGCCGAACCGGCGGCCGGCCTCGCCCGGGCGCGGCGGATCATCGCCAGGCGAGACCGGTGAGGCCGGTGCGGCCGGTGCGGCCGGTCAGATCCAGCCGAGTTCGGTGGGTTCGGGGAAGCCCTGGTGCCAGATCCCGTACACGATCAGCGCGAGCAGTGCGGGCGCGAACGCGATGGCCAGCAGGCGGCCCAGGTGGTGGCGGGTGATCCAGCCCCAGGCGGTGAACGCGGCGGCGAGGGCGATCGCGGGCAGGGCGAACTGGCCTTCGAGGGCGTTGGTGGTGAAGGTGAGGCCGGTCAGCAGCGCCAGGACGATCGGCCAGGGGCCGGAGGCGGCGGGACTGCGGGCCAGGGTGAGCGCGAGGGCGGCGAACACAAGGGCGAGGCCGCCGTACCACAGGTAGTGGCCGACGTACTCGTCCCAGAGGTGGACGAGGTCGCTGGGGGCGACGTTGCCGACGGAGTTGGCCGCCAGGTGGATGCCGTGGCCTTCGACGTAGGTGATGGCGCCGGCCAGGTAGAGGGCCCAGGTGCGCGGGCCCGCTCCCCCGGCCCGCAGGGCCGCGGCGGCGGGCAGCAGGACGGCGTAGGGGGTGAGTATGTCGATCCAGTCGGCCCAGCGTGTCTCGCCGATGGAGCCGAGCCAGGCCATGCCGAAGCCGATGTGGTGGGTCAGGGCGTAGGCGACGGCGGTGGCGGCCAGCCAGCGCAGGTACGGCGCGGGGGTGCCGGTGGCGGGGGTGGTGCCGGCCGTGGTGTCGGTACGGGCCATGTGGGCGTCCTGCCTTCGCGGGGTGGGGAGTCCATCATGGCGGCAGGGGGCGGGTGGTGTCCGGCAGGAGCGAGCGTCCCAGGCGGTAGGCCTCGGTGAGGTCGTCGCCGCGGTAGTCGACGGCGGCGAGGTCGGCGAGGTGGTGGTCGGCGTTGACGGCGACGGTGTGGGTGAGGTGGCGGAACAGGGGGCCGTCGGAGCGGGAGTCGCCGTAGCCGACGCAGCGGTCCAGGGGCAGGTGGTGGCGGGTGCGGAGCCGTTCGGTGATGTGGACCTTGTCGGCGGGGGTGAGGATGCCGGCGGGGTCGAGGGGGGCGGTGAACGGCGGCGGCGGGAAGCGGGAGGCGATGACCTCGTCGAAGCCCAGGTCCAGCAGGTGCCGGGCGAAGAAGTCGGGTGACATGGTGATGACGGCGGAGTGCTCGCCGCGGGCGCGGATGTCGGCGCAGACGTCGGGGATGCCGTTGAGCCAGGGCCCGGCGGCGTAGGCGGCGGCGACGTCGGCGGGGGTGAGGTGGCGCCACAGCCGGTGGATGGTGGCCGAGAAGCCCCGGGTGTCGAGTTCGCCGGCGGCGAAGCGTGCTTCCAGGGCGTGCAGTTCGGGGAGGGTGCCGAGCCGCCGGGCGACCTCCAGGTTGGCGGTGCTGCCGGTGAGGAGGGTGCCGTCCATGTCGAAGATGTGCAGTGTTCCCACAGTTGGGTCAGTGTGGTGGAAGGGGCGGGGGTGTGGCCAGCGGTTTTCCGCCTGGTGGGCCTGCGGCGGGCGGGGACGGCGGGTCAGTCGCGTTCGGGCCAGATGGCGTAGGAGACCAGGATGGCGGCCCAGATGGCCAGGGGGGCCAGCGGCCAGTAGAAGTCCCAGTCGGAGTCGCGGATGCAGCCGACGGCCCAGATGGTGGTCATGATGCCCGCGCCGCCGGCCCAGTAGCCCCATTCGTTGCGCCACTGGCGCCGGCCGTCCTCGGCGCGGGCGGCGGCCTGCTCGGCCAGGGCGGCGCGGGAGACGGGCAGGTCGGCGGTGAGCCGCTCGAGCCGTTCCACGGTGGTGGCGGTGGTGGCCTGGTCGAGGCGGTGCTCGTATTCGGTGAGGTCGAGGGCGCCGTCGGCCAGGGCGTCGGCGAGGCGTTCGATGGTGGTGTCGCGGTCGGTGTCGGCGGCTCGCAGGGCGGCCGGTCGCGGGGTGGTGGGGTGGTGGGTGGCTGGGTCTGGTCGCATGGCGGCTCCCGGTGTGAGTGGTGGTTCCAGCATGCGGGCCGCGGGGGCGGCGACTGGTCCTCCGGTATGACGAAACCGGCGTACATCGTTCGCAGGAGGCAGTGCGGGCGGGTCCGCCCCTGACGGAAGTAGGGGGTGGTGGGGGCCGTTCGCGTGATGCGCGCCGTGGTGATCGTTTTCTAACGTCGTGGCATGGACGGATTGCTGGATCTTGTGCACACGGCCGTGACGTCGCCGTGGTTCTACGTGGCGCTGTTCGCGGTCGCGGTGATCGACGGGTTCTTCCCGGTGGTGCCGAGCGAGAGCATGGTGATCACCGGTGGGGTGTACGCGGCGACGGGTGAGCCGGACCTGGCGCTGGTGATGGTGCTGGCGGCGCTCGGGGCGTTCGTGGGCGATCACGTGTCGTATCTGGTGGGGCGCAGGTCGAGTGGGCGGCTGGAGGCGCGGCTGCGGCCGGGGACGCGGCGGCACGGGGCGTGGCTGTGGGCGCGGCGGACGATGCGGGAGCGGGGCGGGCTGATCTTGATCGTGGCGCGGTACGTGCCGGGCGGCCGTACGGCGGTGACGCTGACGATGGGGGCGGTGGGGTACCGGCTGCGGTCGTTCTCGATGTTCGCGGCGGTGGCGGCGGTGAGCTGGGCGGTGTACGGGGCGACGCTGGGCTATGTGGGTGGCAAGGCGTTCGAGGAGGACCCGATCAAGGGTGTGGCGCTGGGGATCGGGATGGCGCTGGCGCTGACCGCGGTCGTGGAGGCGGTGCGTTATCTGCGGGGGCGGGCGCGGCGCGGGGACGCGGCGCCGGCGGTGGGGGTGCCGGCGCAGGGCGGGAACGGTGAGAACGCGGTCGGCGGCGCGGAGCCGGAGGCGGTCGGCGGTGAAACGGCCGGTGCGGGTGTGCCGATGTCGGGGCGGTGAATGTCGCGGACGTGACATTCTTGACGGATTCGTGAACGTAGGGTGAACAAAGGCGGTCCGGCGCGGGATCTCATCTCGTGTACGGGCCGTCTCGACCGTGAGGGAGAGCATGCAAGCGCCAGGCTTCAGCGCCGACTGGTACCGCGCCGTGACCGAGTTCGCGCATTCGACGCCGTCGTGGGTCCATCCGGTGGCCGAGATCGGCACGGACGCGGGTCTGCTGCTGTTCGCCGCGCTGTTCCTGGCGGGCTGGTGGCGGGCCCGGGGGGCGCAGGCGCGTGCGATGAGCCTGGCGCTGCTGGCGCCGGTGGCGGTGGTGGCCGCCTACCTGGTCAGCGAGGTGGCCAAGACGTTCCTGGAGGAGGAGCGGCCGTGCCGGGCGGTGGCGGGGGCGATGAACATCGCGGCGTGCCCGTCCCCCGGTGACTGGTCGTTCCCCAGCAACCACGCCACGATCGCGGCGGCGTCGGCGGCGGTGATCGTGGTGGCCTGGCGGGCGATGGCGCCGCTGGTGCTGCCGCTGGCGGTGCTGATGGCGTTCTCGCGGGTGTTCGTGGGGGTGCACTACCCGCATGACGTGGCGGCCGGGTTCGTGATCGGGGTGGTGGTGGCGCCGCTGGTGGTGCTGCTGGCTGCGCGGTTGGTGGCGCCGCTGGTGACGGGCCTGCGGGGTGTGGCGTTCGGGGCGGTGCTGCTGGGGTCGCCGGCGGTGGTCGCGGGTCCGGAGGGGCGGCGGGTGGGGCTCCCCCCGGCGCAGGCCCCGGCGGACGTCACCAGCCCTGACGTGATGGCGGGGGCGCCCTACTCCCGGGGCCCGCGCGGCTGACCCCCTGCCCCGCTCCCCCGGGCTCGGCGGGTCAGGAGTCGGGGATCAGGCCGGCCTCGTAGGCGATGATGGCCGCCTGGACGCGGTTGCGGACCTGCAGGCGGGTCAGGATGGCGCTGACGTAGGCCTTCACCGTTCCCTCGACGACGTGCAGCCGCCGGGCGATCTCGGCGTTGGACATCCCGGCGCCGACCAGGGCCAGGACCTCCCGTTCGCGGGGGGTGAGGGCGGCGGTGCGGCGGCGGGCGGCGGCGCCGTGCGACATCCGGCCGCCCGACAGTTCGGTGATGACGCGGTGCGCGACCCTGGGCGAGAGGTAGGCGGCGCCGTCGGCGACGGCGCGGACGCCGGCGATGAGCTCGTGCGGGTCGCCGGACTTGAGCAGGAAGCCGCTCGCGCCCTCCGAGAGGGCGCGGGCGATGTAGTCGTCCTCGCCGAAGGTGGTGAGCATGACCACCGCCGTCCGCGGCGCCGTCCGGGTGATCTCTGCGGCGGCGGCGAGGCCGTCCATGCGGGGCATCCGGATGTCGAGCAGCGCCACGTCGGGGCGGTGGCGCTGGGTCAGCTCGACCGCCTGGCGGCCGTCGCCGGCCTCGGCGATCACCTCGATGCCGGGGTCGGCCGACAGGATCGCGCGGACCCCGGCGCGGATCATCGCCTCGTCGTCGGCGAGCAGGACCCGGATCACTCGTGGTGCTCCCTCATCGTCTTCGGTGCGTGCGTGGGCCGGTGTGCCGCTTGGGGGTGCCGTCACGGGGCGTCCGTTCCGTCGGTGCGGCCGCCGGGTTCGGTGCCGTCGGTGCCGTCGGCGACGGCGTCGGCGGGCCGCAGGACGTCCTTGCGGGCCAGGCGGTCGCCGGCGAAGCACAGCCGGTAGATCCGGCTCAGTCCGAGGACGTTGCGGTCGGGCCGGTAGTAGAGGCAGCTGGTGCCGGGCGGTTCGGGATGGTCGGCGTAGCGGGACTCGGAGTTGATCAGCTGCATCGGGGGCAGCCGGCGTTCGACGGAGGCGCGGTCCTGGCCCGGCTGCAGCGCCGCGTAGGCCGAGGGGGGCAGGACCGAGTTCATCGTGGAGTACACGTAGTAGCCCAGCATCACCGCCGACAGGACCGATACCAGCGCGGCGGGGACGGCGATGGCGGTGACCAGTCCGCGGCGGACCTGGCGGCGCTCGCTGGCCAGGCGGCGCGCCGACTCCGACGGCGCCTGGGCGTCGGGGGCGGGCGGTGGCGCGGCGGGGGCGAATCCGCGGTCGGGGTCGGTGGCGGGCAGGCGAGCGGTGACCTGGAATCCGCCGCCGGGGGCCGGGCCGGTGGCCAGGGTCCCGCCCGCCAGGCGGACGCGTTCGGCCAGGCCCTCCAGTCCGAGCCCGCCCGGCGCGCCGGCCGCGGGCAGCAGGGGCGGGCCGGCGGCGGGGGCCTGGTTGGCCACGGTCACCACCAGGGCGTCGCCGCCGCGGTCGACGCGGACCGTCACCGGTGCCCCGGGGGCGTGCTTGGCCGCGTTCGTCAGGGCCTCCTGCACCACCCGGTACGCGGCGGCCGCGACCATCGGCGCCTGCCCGGGGCCGTGGGCGGTTTCGGGTGCGGGGTCGCCTTCGAGGCGGACGGGGATGCCCGAGGCGTGGGCGCGCTCGACCAGGTCGGCGATGCCGTGGCCGGCGGGGTGGCCGGGGCCGGCGTCCAGTCCCGTGCCGGCGGCGGTGCCTTCGCGCAGGACCCCGATGATGGCGCGCAGATGCTCGGTGGCCTCGGCCGCTCCCCCGCGCAGCTCGGCGGCCGCCGCGCGGTGCCGCTCGTCCAGGCCGGGCGCGACCTGCAGGGCTCCGGCGCGTACGGCGATCAGGGCCAGTTCGTGGCCCAGGGAGTCGTGCATGTCCTGGGCGATGCGGGCGCGCTCGCGCAGCCGCTCGCGCTCGGCGACGATGCGCTGCTCGCGTTCCAGGCGGTCGGCGCGTTCCCAGCCGGCGTGCAGCAGTTCCTGGTACTGCCGCCAGTAGCGGCCGATCAGCCAGGGCAGGACGCCCAGCAGGACGAGCCAGATCGTCAGGGGGAACCAGGAGGTGATGTCGATGCCGCGGATGATGTTGAGCGTGGTGCCGCCCACGAACACGGCCGTGAACGCCCACAGCACCGGGCGGGCGCGGATCGTCCGCAGGCCGGTGAGGTAGGCGGTGACCGGCAGCGCGAACGCGAAGTTGCCGTGCACCAGCAGCAGCACGACGGCGATCGGCATCGGGACCAGCGGCCAGGCCCGGCCCACCGCCAGCGCGGCGCCCAGCAGGACCAGCCCGGCGGCCTGCGTCCACCAGCCGCCGTCGATGTCGTGGGAGACCATCCCGGCCGCCACCGGGACCGCCAGTGCGGCCCAGATCAGCGCGTCGGTGACCACCGCGCGGCGGGTGGGCCTGGCCAGGACCTGCCACAGGGCCGGCCGCACGTCGGGGAGGTTCACGCCGTTCACCCTGGTCACGGTACAAGTCCGCGGGACGGTCCCGGTACTGACGAAAGTCAGGGGGCCGCTCCCCCGGGGGGCAGCGCGGCCGGCGGCGGGCGGCGGCTGGATTACGGTTGTCGCGTGACTGCGATCCGAGTGCTCCGCCTGCCGCGGGGACTGGCCGGCGACATCGTGCTGGCGGCCGTGGTGTTCCTGCTCACCGTCGCCACCTCGGCGCTGGCGGCGCAACCCCAGGACCGGGCGCTGTGGCCGGGCGGGGTGGCGCTGATCGCGGTGGTGTCGGCGGCGCTGGCGCTGCGGCGGCGGCATCCGCCGGCGGTGCTGGCGGTGGCGACGCTGGTCACGCCGCTGTACTACCCGCTGGGTTTTCCCGACGGGCCGATCGCGCTGGTGTTCCTGGTGGCGCTGTTCACCACCGCGGTCGAGTCGCGGCTGTGGGTGGCGCTGGGCGCGGTCATCGTGATCAACGCCGGGTTCGTGGTCGTCGGCGCGGTGCGCGGATCGGCCCGGACGTGGAATCCCAGCGCGTTCGTGGACGCCGAGGGTGTCGCCGGGCTCAGTGTGATGCTGCTGGGCACGGTCGCGGCCGGGCACTACGTGCGGACCCGGCGGGCGCTGCTGGCGGCGGCCGAGCTGCGCGCCGCCGAGGCCGAGCGCGACCGTGAGCAGGAGGCCCGGCGCCGCGCGGTGGAGGAGCGGCTGCGGATCGCCCGCGAGCTGCACGACGTGCTGGCGCACCAGATCTCCCTGATCAACGTGCAGGCCGGTGCCGCGCTGCACCGCCGCGACGATCCCGAGCGGGCCTACGCGTCGCTGGAGGCGATCAAGCAGGCCAGCAAGCAGACGCTGCGGGAGCTGCGGGGGGTCCTGGGCGTGCTGCGGCAGGTCGACGAGCCCCACGACGCCGGTGGCGGCGCGGGCGGGCCGGACGCCGCCGGCGAGGGCGGCGGCACGGGCGGGCCGGTGGAGCCCGCCCCGTCGCTGGAGCGGCTGGAGGAGCTGCTGGATCGCGCCCGCGCCGCCGGGCTCCCGGTGCGCCGTACGGGCGGGTTGACCGATGCGGCGCTGGGCGGGTTGCTGGCGCCGCCGGCCGCGCTGGCGGGGTACCGGATCGTGCAGGAGGCGTTGACCAACGCCGTGCGGCACGCGGGAGCGGCGGCGGTCACCGTCGCGATACGGTTCACCGGCGACGACGGCGGTGAGGGTGCGGTGATCGTGCAGATCGACGACGACGGGACCGGCGCGGCCGATCCGGCGGCGGATCCGGCGGCATTGGAGCGCGGCAACGGGCTGCGCGGCATGCGTGAGCGTGCCGCGGCGGTCGGCGGCACGCTCACGGCCGGTCCCTCGCCCGGGGGCGGGTTCCGGGTGCGGGCGCGGCTGCCGGTCGCGGGAGACGGGGCGGGGGAACGGGTGCGGCGAGCAGGGCGAGCGGAGGAGAACACGTGATCCGGGTGGTGCTGGCCGATGACCAGACGCTGGTGCGGGCCGGGTTCCGGTCGATCCTGGAGGGCGAGGACGACATCGAGATCGTCGCCGAGGCCGGGGACGGCGAGGCGGCGGTGCGGCTGGCCGACCAGATGCGCCCCGACGTGGTGCTGATGGACATCCGGATGCCGGTCCTGGACGGCCTGGAGGCCACCCGGCGGATCGTCACCGACCCCCGGCTGGACGGCGTCAAGGTGGTGATCTTGACGACGTTCGATCTGGACGACTACGTCTACGGCGCGATCAAGGCGGGCGCCAGCGGGTTCCTGGTCAAGGACACCGAGCCGACCGAGCTGATCCACGGGGTGCGGGTGGTGGCGCGCGGCGACGCGCTGCTGGCGCCGACCGTGACCCGCCGGCTGATCGCCGAGTTCGCCTCCCGGATCACCGCGCCGCCGCCGGCGGTGGAGCTGAACGCGCTCACCGACCGCGAGCGCGAGGTGCTGGAGCTGGTCGCCGAGGGGCTGTCCAACGACGAGATCGCCGGGCGGCTGGTGCTGTCGCCGGCCACGGCCAAGACCCACGTCAGCCGCATCCTGTCCAAGCTCGGCGCCCGCGACCGCGCCCAGCTGGTGGTCCTGGCCTACGAGACCGGCATGATCCGTCCCGGCTGGCTCGGCTAGCCGCGGCCGGCCCCACCCGGCTTGAGGGGGGCCGCTGCAACCGGGCCGGGCGCGGCGGTGTTCGACTGGATGTGACGGTGACGGACGAGATACACGGCCCCGTACGGCTCGACGCCGTACAGCACGACCCCGTGCGGCAGGATGCCGCACCGGAGCAGGCCGGGCACGGCGAGCAGGACGAGGCCGATCCGGTCGCCGCCGCGGTGGTGACCGCGCTGGCCGGCGACCTCGACGACGGCTTCGCGGCCCTGTACGAGGCCTACCGCGGCACGGTGTTCTCCACCGCGCTGCGGCTGTCGGGGCGGTGGGCCGAGGCCGAGGACCTGTCGGCCGAGGCGTTCCTGCGCGCCTACCGGGCCCTGTGCGGGTACGGGCCCGAGCGGCTGGCCGCCCTCAAGCCCCGCGCCTGGCTGCTGACGATCCTGATGAACCACTGGCGCAACACCCTGCGGTCGGCCGCGCGGCGCCCGCCGCCCGGCCCGCTGGAGGACGCGCCCGACCCGCCCGATCCCGCCGAGGGCGTGGAGTCCGCCGCCGCCCGGCACGAGACGGGCCGTGAGCTGGCCGGGCTGCTGGCCCGGCTCAGCGACGCCCAGCGGGCCGCCGTGGTCCTGCGGCACGTCGCCGATCTGCCCATCACCGAGATCGCCGCCGTGCTGAAACTGCCCGAGGGCACCGTCAAATCGCACATCTCCCGGGGCCTGGCCCGGCTGCGCACGCTGCACTCCACGCAAGGGGGCACCCCATGAACACCGACCACGACACCGGCCCCACCACGGGCCCCGACTTCGGTCACGACTTCACCGACGACGCCGGGCTGGAGGAGGCCCTGGCCGCCCTGGCCGCCGACGCCCCGCCCACCCTGCTGGACCGCGTCGCCGCCCGCCGGATCGCCGTCCCCGGCCCCCTGGAGGACGTGCACGTGGCGTTCACCGACCAGGGCGTGGCGTTCCTGCGCGCCGGCATGGACGAGCGGGCCTTCACCGCCGCCTGGCGGGAACGGTTCGCGCGGCCGCTGCTGCCGGCCACCCGCGCCCCGGCCGGGCTCGAGCCCGCGCTGCGCACCGGGCGGGCCGGCGGGCTGCGGCTGGACCTGCGCGGCCTCAGCGACTTCGAGGCCGCCGTGCTGCGCGCGACCGCCACCATCCCCTGCGGCCAGACCCGCCCCTACGCCTGGGTCGCCCGCCAGGCCGGCAACCCCAAGGCCGTCCGCGCCGCCGGGTCGGCCCTGGGCCGCAACCCCGTACCGCTGCTGATCCCCTGCCACCGCGTCACCCGCTCCGACGGCGCCATCGGCCAGTACGTGTTCGGCGCACCGGCCAAGGAGCGCCTGCTGCGCGCCGAGAACGTCGACCTGGAACGGCTGGCCGCGCTGGCCCGCCGGGGCGTGCACTACCTGGGCAGCGACACCACCGGCGTGTTCTGCCACCCCACCTGCGCCGACGCGCGCCGCATCACCCCCGCGCACCGGCACGGGTTCCGTACCGCCGCCGACGCCCAAGCCGCCGGGTACCGGCCCTGCCTGCACTGCCGCCCCGCTCCGGCCCCCACCGCATGAGGCCGGGCGCGGGCCGTGCGGGGGCGGATCATCCATAGTCAGGGGGCGGATGGTCGGTGACGGGGACCTCGATGTGGCCGGCCGCGCCGCGGCGCACGTGCGCGCGGCCGGCCGTCACCCCCGCCGCCCACGCCTCGAACCTCTCCAGGCCGGGCACCGGCACCGGCACGTCCGCCTCGACCGCGCCGGCGTAGCGGACATCGGACGGCAGGTGCCCGGCGCCGTGCAGGTCCGCCAGGAACCGGCCCGCCAGCGCGTGCTCGACCGCCACGGTCACCGTCACCACCGGCCGCCGCTCCACCAGCCGGGCCGCGTCCACGGCCCCGGCCACCGCCTGCGAGTAGGCGCGCACCAGGCCGCCGGCGCCGAGCTTGGTCCCGCCGAAGTAGCGGGTCACCACCGCCGCGACGTCGGTCAGCCCGCGGTGCACCAGCACCTCCAGCATCGGGATCCCGGCCGTCGAGGAGGGCTCGCCGTCGTCGCCGCTGCGGGTGATCTCGCCGTGCTCGCCGAGCACGTAGGCGGTGCAGTTGTGGGTGGCGTCGCGGTGCGCGCGGCGGTGCCCGGCGATGAACTCCACCGCCTCGGCCTGGTCATGGACGCGGGCGAGCGTGCACACGAACCGGGACCTGCGGGCCTCGAGTTCGTAGGAGACGCTGCCTTGGATCGTGCGCATGGTTGTGGCCCGAGTCTAGGCTGTGTCTCAAAGTCCCGGCCCACGGCGCTCGCCTGACGGCTCGCACCGTGGCAGGGGCGCGGGTCAGCCGCGCGGGTAGGGCCACGGGTTGGCGCGGCATCCGTACAGCGACTTGGTCTGCTGGACCATCACCGGCGCCGGCCGCCCCGGCCCCGGGCACACCCGGTGGCCGTGCCCCAGCGCGTGCCCGACCTCGTGGTTGATCAGGTACTCGCGGTATCCGGCCAGGTCGCGGCCGTAGGGTGGGGCGCCCTGGCCCCACCGGCGCGCGTTGATGACCGAGCGGCCGCCGGCATGGCACGACACCCGGCCGCGGGTGATCAGGGGGCGGCACATGCGGTCGGTCATCGCCGGGCTCGACAGCGACACCCGGAACCGCACCGGCCCGCGCGCCACCCGCGTGAACCGCATCGTCGCGCCGCGGCCCCAGCCGCGCGGATCGTTCAGCACCCGGTGCACCGCGGCGGCGAACCCCGCCGGCGAGAACGGCAGGCCCCGCTCCACCTCCACCAGGTAGCGGACCACCTCGCCCGGCCCCCGGGGCGGGTCGGCCGGCTCGGTGACGACGCCGTACCGGCCGCCGGCCGAGCGCGGCACCGTCACCAGTGGCGGCTGCGGCCGCCCGCCGGCCACCGGCGCGTGCGGGCGCTCGGCCTGAGGTGTGGCCGCGGCCGGGGCGGCCACGCCCGTCGCCGCGGCGTCAGGCCGGGGATGCGGCGCGGCGACCGTCCAGGTCACCAGCCCCGCCGAGGCCACCGCCAGTGCCGCGCCCGCCGCCGCCGGCCAGGGCCGCCGCCCGCGCCGACGGTGGCGCGGTGCCGGTGGCGCGCCGGGCGCGCGGGCAGGCCTGTCCTTGAGTTCCTGCATGCACGCCCCCCGTCGCGACGCGTCCGAAGATCACTTGATGAGCTTCGCGCATCGTAGCCAGGGCCCTGGGGGCGGCCGGGGACCGCGGATTTCGGCGTGCCCTCCCCCACATCGCGCCAAAACCGGCGCCGGCTCCCGGCAGGGGCGGGAGCGGGGCGGGTCAGTCTTCGGAACGTTCCGCGATCATGGGCAGGACGTCGGCGATGGAGGGCAGCACGTGCGTGGGGCTGAACGGGAACCGCCCCACCTCCTCCTTGCGGGTCACCCCCGTCAGCACCAGGATCGTCTCCAGGCCCGCCTCCACGCCCGCCACGATGTCGGTGTCCATCCGGTCGCCGATCATCGCGGTGCACTCGCTGTGCCCGCCGACCCGGTTCAGCGCGGTGCGCATCATCAGCGGGTTGGGCTTGCCGACGAAGTAGGGGTCGACACCGGTCGCCTTGGTGATCATCGCGGCGACCGCGCCGCAGGCCGGCAGCGAGCCCTCGGCCGAGGGCCCGATCGGGTCGGGGTTGGTGGCGATGAACCGCGCGCCCCGCTCGATCAGCCGGATCGCCCGGGTGATCTGGGAGAAGCTGTAGGTGCGGGTCTCCCCCAGCACCACGTAGTCGGGCTCCAGGTCGGTCAGCACGTACCCGGACTCGTGCAGCGCGGTGGTCAGGCCCGCCTCGCCGATGACGTACGCCGAGCCCTCGGGCCGCTGGTCGGCCAGGAACTGCGCGGTCGCCAGCGCCGAGGTCCAGATCGCCTCGACCGGCACGTCCAGGCCGATGGAGGCCAGCCGGGCCGCCAGGTCGCGCCGGGTGTAGATGGAGTTGTTGGTCAGGATGAGGAAGCGTTTGCCGGAGGCCGTCAGCCGCCGGATGAACTCGTCGGCGCCGGGGATCGGCTGCCCCTCATGGACCAGTACCCCGTCCATGTCCGACAGCCAGTACTCGATCGGCTTGCGCTCGGTCATGGGCCCATTCTCGCAGCCCGCCGGGGCCGCCCGGGCACGGGACGCGCGAGAGCGGCGGGCCGGGGGCGTTGACCCGCCGGTGAGACGAACCGTAGATTCGCCTCAATCTTAGAATCGCATTCGGTGACGGAGGTACGTGTTGAAGAGCATCGCCGAGGTCCGCGCCGCGCTGACGGCCGCGGGCGGGCCGTTCGAGATGGACGAGATCGACGTCCGCGGCGTCCGGACCCGCGTGTGGAAGAGCGCGCCGCCGACCCTGCGCGAGGTGCTGGAGGCCTCGCGCGGGCACGGCGACGCCGACTTCCTGGTGTACGAGGACGAGCGCCTCACCTTCGCCGAGCACTACGCGCACGCCGTCACGTTCGCCCGCCGCCTCGTCGACGGCTACGGCGTCGCCAAGGGCGACCGCGTCGCCATCGCCATGCGCAACTTCCCCGAATGGTCGGTGGCGTTCTTCGGCACCGCCCTGGCCGGTGCCGTCGCCGTCCCCCTCAACGCCTGGTGGAGCGCCGCCGAGCTGGAGTACGGCCTGACCGACAGCGGAGCCAAGGTCCTCATCGCCGACGCCCAGCGCGCCGAGCGCCTCGCCGGCGCGCTGCCGCGCCTGGGCGTGCCCGCCGTCGTCGTCCGCGCCGGCGGGGCGCTGCCGGCCGGGGCGCGGGCCTACGAGGAGGTGCTGGGCGAGGTCGACCCGGACGCCGAGCCGCCCGCCGTCGACGTCGGGCCCGAGGACGACGCGACGATCTTCTACACCTCCGGGACCACCGGCCGTCCCAAGGGCGCGCTGGGCAGCCACCGCAACATCACCACCAACCCGATCAGCCTCGCCTACGGGCTGGCCTCGGCCGCGGTCCGCGGCGGCGCGGAGCTGTCGGAGCTGATGGCCCCCCAGCGCCGCGTCACCCTGCTCAGCGTCCCGTTCTTCCACGCCACCGGCTGCCACTCGGTGCTGGTCTCCAGCGCGCTGAACGGCGGCACCGTCGCGCTGATGTACAAGTGGGACGTCGACCAGGCGCTGGCGCTCATCGAGCGCGAGGGCGTCACCGGGTTCGGCGGTGTCCCGACCATGGCCTGGCAGGTGCTGACCTCGCCGAAGTTCGGCGACTACGACACCTCCAGCCTCACCGGCGTCAGCTTCGGCGGCGCGCCCGCCCCGCCGACCCTCGTCGACAAGATCAAGGAGCGGCTGCCCGCCCGTACCCCGGGCAACGGCTACGGCCTCACCGAGACCTCCTCGGTCACCACCTACAACAGCGGCGCCAACTACCTGGAGCACCCCGACAGCGTCGGCCCGCCGGTGGCGGTCTGCGACGTCAAGGTCGTCGGCCCCGGCGGCGAGGAGCTGCCGAACGGGCAGGTCGGCGAGCTGCTCATCAAGGGCCCCAACGTCATCAAGGGGTACTGGGGCAGGCCCGCCGAGACCGCGGCGGCGTTCGCCGGCGGCTGGTTCCACAGCGGCGACCTGGCCCGCGTCGACGACGACGGCTTCGTGTACATCGTCGACCGCGCCAAGGACATGCTGATCCGCGGCGGCGAGAACATCTACTGCGCCGAGGTCGAGGCCGCCCTGTACGAGCATCCCGCCGTCGCCGACTGCGGCGTCATCGGCGTCCCGCACGAGGTGCTGGGCGAGGAGGTCGGCGCCGTCGTGCGGCTGCGGCCCGGCGCGGCCCTCACCAGCGGCGAGCTGCGCGCGTTCCTGGGTGAGCGCATCGCCGCGTTCAAGGTGCCCGCGCACGTGTGGTTCCGCGACCAGGACCTGCCGCGCAACCCCGGCGGCAAGCTCCTGAAGACCCGGCTGCGTGAGGAACTCCTCGGCTGACCCGGCGCCCCCGGCAGGGCCCTGGGGGAAGCGGGGCCGGGAACGCGAGGAGGGCGCGGGGCAGGCGGCCCCGCGCCCTCCCGGGCGGTCCTGCTCAGACGTTGACGCCGAAGTCCGACGCGATGCCCGAAAGGCCCGAGGCGTAGCCCTGGCCGACCGCGCGGAACTTCCACTCCGTGCCGTGCCGGTAGAGCTCGCCGAACACCATCGCGGTCTCGGTCGAGGCGTCCTCGGTCAGGTCGTAGCGCGCGATCTCGGCGTTGTCGGCCTGGTTGACGATCCGGATGAAGGCGTTGCGGACCTGGCCGAAGCTCTGCTGGCGGTTGTCGGCGTCGTAGATCGACACCGGGAACACGATCTTGGCGACCTCCGCCGGAACGGTCGCCAGGTTCACCTTCATCTGCTCGTCGTCGCCCTCGCCCTCACCGGTGAGGTTGTCACCGGTGTGCTCCACCGAACCGTCGGGGCTCTTGAGGTTGTTGAAGAACACGAAGTGCTTGTCCGACAGCACCTTGTTCTCCTGCGAGCACACCAGGGCGCTGGCGTCCAGGTCGAAGTCGCTGCCGGTCGTGGTCCGCACGTCCCAGCCCAGGCCCACCAGGACCGCGGTCAGCCCGGGAGCCTCCTTCGTCAACGAGACGTTGCCGCCCTTGCTCAGACTGACTCCCACTGTGTCTACCTCCGTATCGACTCCGCACGGACGCCTGTCACCCGCACGGCCTGTAACGAGAACGGTAGTCAACCCGCACCGGTTCCCACCGCCGGTTCCGCTACACGGCGCACCAAATCCGCCTCCGCTCACCGTACGGGACCTCCCGCGCCCGCCGCCTCCCCCGCGGCCCCGCCGTCCGGGGCCTTCGCAGGCCCGCGGCGGCCTTCACAGGCCCGGCACGAACGACACCGGCGGCATCACCTCGGGCGGGATGTCCAGCGCGGCGGCCAGCTCCGCGGCCCTGGGCGCCAGCTCCTCGCCTACCCGGCCGCGCAGGTCCCACACCCGCTCCAGCGCCCCCGGCGCCAGCACCCCCTCGTTCAGCAGCCGCCCCGAGCGGCGGTCCATCCACCCCAGCGCGTACAGGGCCAGCAGCGGGCGCAGCAGCGGCGGTCCCGACGCGGCCGCGCCCGCGCAGATCTCCAGCACCATCCGGTCCGCGCACGCCTGCGCGGTACGGGCCGCCGCCACCAGGTTGGCGTTCCAGGCCTCGAAGTCGCCGGCCCCGCCGGCGCGTGCCTCCCGCACCCGCGCGGCCAGGCGGTCGCGCATCCGCGTCTCGCAGGCGGCCGCCATCCGCACCCACTCGCGCGGCTCCAGCGGGTCCCCGCCGCCCGGCGGCTCGGGCTCCACCACCGGCGGCTCGTAGCGGTCCAGGTCGGCCATCGCCCGCGCGGTGTCGAACAGGATCAGCTCGTTGTCGCCGCCGGCGTTCATGTAGGCGTGGGCCAGGCCGCGGTAGGCGTTGAGGCGGTCGGTGGCGGTGAACCCCGGCGCGCCCGCGTGCACCCGGCACATCGACACCGTGTCCTGCGCCTCGGCGGTCGCGGCCGCCTTCAGCAGCGCCAGGTCGCGGTCCACCGCCGACCACGGCGCCCACGCCGTGCTCGGGCCGCCGGCCGGCGCAGGCCCGTCGGCGCCGGTCCTGGCCGCCTTGACCTGCCCGGCCACGGCCGTCAGCGCGTACGCCGAGGCCAGCGCGCCCAGCACCGCCTCGCGCTGGTTGCGGTAGTCGGTCAGCGGACGGCGCGGCGCCAGCCGGCCCAGCGTGGTGCGCCCCGCCGAATGCGCCAGCAGCAGATGCGCCGACGCGCGCGTGATCGCCGCCGACACCGAGATCACCGACCGCCACACCGCCGGGGCGATGCCCATCGAGCGCGTCAGCCGCTGCGCCGGCCCGCCCGCGGGATCGTGGAACGAGCCGTCGGCGCCGATCCGGGCGCCGTCGCGCAGCCACGCCTCGTAGGGCAGCGCCAGCCCGTCCAGCCGTACCGCCGCGTAGTCGACCTGCAGGCCGCTGGTGTCGGGCGCCGCGATGATCGACACGCCGTCGGGCGGGGTGCCGCCGGGCCCGCGCAGCGGCGCCACGAACACGAACACGCCGCGTTCGGCGCCGCCGTGGACGAGGGTGGCGTAGACGGCGGCGGTCTTGGGGACGTCGGGGTGGGCGGTGTTGGTGGGGAATTTCGCGGCCTGCGCGTCGGGGGTGCTCAGCACGAACCCGCCGGTGCCGGGGTCGTGGCGGGCGACGGTACGGGGCGACAGGTGGCTGTTGCTGCGGCCCACCTCGGTCATCAGCAGCGTGCCGAAGGAGTCCATCGACTCCAGGGCCTCGCGGGCCTGCCGGGGGCCCTGCTGGTCGGCGCCGAACCGCAGGATCGGGCCCAGCGCGAGGGTGTAGTGCAGCATCATCACGTGGAACAGCGCCGGGTCGGCGATCGCGGCACGTTCCAGCAGTGCGCACAGCGCCGGCGGGTCCTCCAGCAGTTCGGCGGCGGGCGGTGCCGCGCGGCCGGCCGCGCGCAGCCGCTGGTAGGTCAGGGCCTGGCGCCGGCGCGGGGTGAGGCCGTCGGGCTGGGTGAAGAACGCGCCGGGTACCGCCTCGGCCAGCAGCGCGCGCGTCTTGGCGGTGAGCCGGGGCCCGCGGACGAACGCCAGCAGGTCCGGATCCGGTGGGGGGAAGAGGGGGGTCGTGCCGGTACCCATCGAGGCGCTCCTGTCACGGTCGGGGGGTCGGGCGCGGGGAACGGGGCGTGCCGGGACTCGGGCGGCCTCAGGAGCCGGGGTCGGCGGCCGGTGCGGGTGCCGGAGGCTCGGCGGCCGGGGTCGTGGCGTCGGCCGCGCAGGCGTCCGCGGCGCCGGGGTGCACGGCCGTGGCGGCGGTACGGCGCGGGCGGTCGCGCAGCGGCACCAGGGTCGCCGCCGCCGGGACGGTCAGGCGGGCGCACTGGCACAGCGCGTCGCCCGCCCCGGCCTCGACGAACACCGACGCGCCGGCGGCGTGCACGGCGCGCAGCGTGCCGGGCAGCCGGACCGGCTTGACGATGCAGTCGGCCAGCGCGCGGTGCAGGTCGTCGTCGTCGGTGTAGGCGCGGCCGCGCACCGGCGAGTGCACGGTGATCCTCAGGGGGCGCTGGGGGAAGGCGCGGATGAGGCCGTACCACTCCTGGTCGGCGCCGGCCATGGCCGGATGGTGCGACAGGTAGGGGACGGCGAGGCGTACGGCGCGCACGCCCTGGCCGCGGGCGGTGTCCAGGACCTGTTCCAGGGGGCCGCCGGGGCCGCTGACGACGGTGACCGAGGGGGCGTTGAGGCAGGCGACCACGACCTGGCCGCCGGTGCCGGCGCGGTCGATGAGGGCGCGGGCGCCGTCCTCGCCGGTCTCCAGCAGGCCCAGGCCGCCGCCGGCGCCGCGGCGGGTGAGGACCTCGACCAGGCTGCGGGCCATCCGGGCGCCGTCGGTGACGCTGAAGGCGCCCGCGCAGACCAGCGCGGCGATCTCGCCGAAGCTCTGCCCGACGGCGAAGCCGGGTGTCAGGCCGCAGGCGCGCAGCGAGCGGTCGACGGCCACCGAGGCGGTGTAGGCGGCCAGTTGCGCCACTCCGGGGACGCGGGAGGCGGCGCGGTAGCGGTTGGGGTCCTCCAGCAGGACGGCGCGCATCGAGGGCCAGTCCGGCGGGCGCGGGAGGCCTTCCTGGACGGCGTCCAGGACGTCGTCGACCGCGCAGGCGGCGGCGGGGTCGCGGGCGGCCAGGGTCCGCAGGTCGGGGGGTCCGGCGGAGCCGGTGCCCGGGAACAGCAGGGCGCAGACGTCGTCGGGTTTGAGCTCGGGTGTCCAGCCGAAAGAGAGGGCCACGCGGCTCTCCTTACCTCGAAGGGAGACTCTCTTTGCCGTGCCGATAAAGCGCGCGCCGAACCGCCAAATACGCTCCAAAAGTTGTGGAATGGGATTATTCACGCAATGGATCGGCCTGACAACCGTCCGCAGGGGGGCGGGCCGTTCCCCGGGTGGACCGCCCAGGTCAGGCGGCTGAGGGGTCAGGAGGGACTGGCATGTCCGGTCGGCCGTACGAAGTTCGTCCGAGCACGGAGCAGCAGAGCTGGGCGATCCGCGGTACTGGATCGTTCCTGCCCGCCGAACAGGTCTCCAGCGAGGACCTGTCGCGCGCGATGGGCCTGGAACCGGAGTGGATCGAGCGGCGCACCGGGATCCGCCGCCGGCACGTGGCCGCCGCCGGCGAGGCCGCCTCGGATCTGGCGGCCGGCGCCGCGCGCCGCGCGATGGACGCCGGCGGGCTGCGGCCCGAGGACATCGGGCTGATCGTGCTGGGCACCTCCACGCCCGACGAGCTCGGCCCCTCCACCGCCTGCCGCGTCCAGGCGGCGCTGGGCGCCTGGAACGCGGCCGCGTTCGACGTCGCCGCCGCCTGCACCGGGTTCGTGTACGGGCTGCAGGCCGCCGTGGGCTGGCTGGCCACCCAGCGCGGCGGATCGCCCTACGCCCTGGTCATCGGGGTCGAGGTCTACTCCAAGTTCCTGGACCCCGGTGACCGCGGCACCCGCGCGCTTTTCGGGGACGGCGCCGCGGCCGCCGTCGTCGGGGCCGTCCCCGCCCCGTACGGGATCGGGACGCTCACCCTGGGCTCGGACGGCTCGCGCGCCGGCGACGTGCTCATCCCCGCCGGCGGCAGCCGGATCCCGGCCGGGCCCGCCAGCCTGGCCGCAGGCGGCCACACCATCCGGATGGACGGCCGGGCCGTGCGCGACTTCATCACCGCCGTCTTCCCCCGGCTGGTCGCCGAGGCCACCGAGATCGCCGGCGTCAAGCCGTCCGACCTGGCCCTGGTCGTCCCGCACCAGCCCAACCCCCGCCTGGTCGCCTCGCTGGCGCCCGAGGCGGGACTGGACCCGGCGCAGCTGGTCATCGCCGGGCACGACGTCGGCAACATCGGCGCCGCCAGCCTGCCCTACGCGCTCGACCACGCCGTCCGCACGCGCGGCATCGAACCCGGCGAGCTGGTCCTGCTCGCCGGGTTCGGCGCCGGGCTGACCTGGGGGCACACCGTCATCACCTGGCCGCCCGGCTGACACCTCCACCGGCCGGGCCCGCGCCCGGGCCCGCCCGGGCCCGGGCGTCAGCCCTGCGCCGCTCCGGGCACCAGGTCGCCCGACAGCAGCTTCACCGCGCGGTCCACGTCGTCCTCGCTGGTGCTCAGATGGAACGCGCAGCGCAGCCGCCCGGCCCGGACCGAGGCGACCACCCCGCCCTCGGCCAGCCGCTCGGCCGTGCCCTCCCGTACCGCCAGCGACACGATCGCCGAATCGCCCGGCGGCAGCCCCAGGCCCTCCCGGAACCGCCCGGCCAGCGCCACGTTGTGCGCGTGGACCGGCTCGACCCCCACCCGGGCCAGCAGTTCCAGGGCCGGGGCGTGACCCACCCAGCACTGCCACGCCGGCGACAGGTCCAGCCGGCGCGCGTCGGAGGCCAGCCGCAGCGGCGCCCCGTACACCGAGTCCCAGACGTCGGCGCCGGCGTACCAGCCGGCGCCGACCGCCGGCAGCGTCGCCAGCGCCTCCTCCGTGCCCGCCAGGAAGCACGTGCCGCGCGGGCCCAGCAGCCACTTGTAGCCGCCGCACACCAGGAAGTCGACCTCGGCGGCCGGCAGCGGCAGCCAGCCCGTCGCCTGCGTGCTGTCCAGCAGCACCCGGGCCCCGTGCCCGCGGGCGGCGGCGATCAGGTCCCGCATCGGCGCGATCCGGCCGTCGGCCGACTGCACCGCCGACACCGCCACCAGCCCGACGCCGCCGTCGACGGCCTCGGCGATCCGCTCCAGCGGCACCGACCGCACCACCAGGTCGGGGCGGGCCAGGAACGGGAACAGCAGCGAGGTGAAGTCGCCGTCGGCCACCAGCACGGTCGTGCCCGCCGGCAGCGACGCCGCCACCAGGCCGACGAAGTACGACACCTGCGGGCCGACCGCGATCCGCTCGGCCGGCAGCCCTGCCAGCCGCCCGAACGCCGCCCGGCAGCGCGCCACCGCCTCGTCCAGCTCCGGCATCCTCAGCAGCCCCGCCGCCCGGTCCCGCTCGGCCGCCAGCATCGCCTCGTGCGCCGCGCGCGGCGGCAGCCCGTAGGTGGCGGTGTTGAGGTACGCCACCCGCGCGGTGAACTCCCGCCGTGCCCGCGTGATCGAGATATCGCCCATGCCCCGATCATCGCCGCCCGCCGCCCGCGGCACAAAGGATTACCGGCGGTTCCAGGGGCCGGTGATGGCGAACGTCGTGCCCGGGTCGTAGACGTTGAGGAACATCGTGCCGGCGTCCGGGGAGAACGTCACCCCGGCGAACTCGCCCCACTCCGGCTCCTGCTCGGTGCCGATGTTCTGCCGGTTGCGGGCCAGCGTGTACACCTTCCGGCCGCGGGTGACGCCGTACACGAACTGCGCGCCGCCGCCGTCCTCGCACACCATCAGCCCGCCCTGCGGCGCCAGCGCGATGTTGTCGGGCGACTCCCCCGGGGTGTTCACATCGGTGCCGGGGCCGAACACCACGACCAGCGTGAGGCGGCGCGCGCGCGGCTCGTAGGACCACACCTGGCCGAAGTGGTCGGCCTGCGAGCCCTCGCTCTTGCGCGCGAAGCTGGTCACGAAGTAGACGCGGTCGGCGCCCCAGTAGCAGCCTTCGAGCTTCTGCCCGTGGGTGACGCCGCCCGGCCCGAAGTCCTGCAGGCGGATGGGCGTCTCCTTGGCCAGCGGATCGGGCACGCGCACCCACTGCACGTCGCCGAACGAGGCGCCCGGCTCCTGGACGGCGGCCAGGTCGGGCACGCCCGGCACGCGCATCGCCTCCAGGCGGCCGCCGGCGCGCAGGCTGCCGGCACCGCCGCGTGGCCTGCGCGGCAGGAAGCGGTAGAACAGCCCGAACGGGGCGTCGAAGGCGTCCTCGGTCTCGTACACCGCGCCGTCGCGCGGGTCGATCGCCACCGCCTCGTGCTGGAAGCGCCCCATCGCCGTCAGCGGCACGGGATCCAGGCGGCGGGACGGGTCGACCTCGAAGACGAAGCCGTGGTCCTTGGTGTAGCCGTTGGTGCCGGCCTTGTCCTCGTTCTCCTCGCAGGTCAGCCAGGTGTTCCAGGGCGTGGGGCCGCCCGCGCAGTTGACCGCCGTGCCGGCGATGCCGACCCGCTCGGTGCGGACGCGGCCGTCGCGGCCGACCTCCAGGACGGTGCAGCCGCCCTTGCCCTCGGGGTCGTAGGTCAGGCCCTTGACCGCCGGGACGCGGATCTCGACGTCGGGGCGGTTCTCGTGGTTGCGCACCAGCCGGACCCGGCCGCCCCGGCCGCCGAACGCGGCCATGCCGTCGTGGTTGCTGGGCACCGGCCCCTCGCCCGAGCGCATCGGCTCGCCCTCGCGCGACAGGATCCGGTACCGGAAGCCGCGCGGGAGGTCCAGGATCCCGTCCGGGTCGGGGACCAGCGGCCCGTAGCCCGCGGTGCCGCCCACCTGGGCCGCCGCGGCGCTGCCGGCGAACAGCTGGTCCACCGCCCCGGCGAAGGCGATCCCGGCGCCGGCCGCACCGCCTCCGGCCAGGATCTGACGTCGCGTAACAGTCATGGTGCCTCCTTGCGCCCGGCTGTAACAGCCTGTTTGTAACACATGCCACATTCCAGGGGAACCATGCCGGGCCCTCCGGTGATCAGGGGGCGGGCGCGCCGGCACAGTTACCGAACAGCCGTTCACGAACATCGGAGAGGGGACCGTGGCGCGCCCGCGAACCACCAGCGACGAGGCCATCCTGCACGCCGCCGCCCGCGCGCTGGGCGGCCTCGGCCCCGCCCGGCTCACCCTGAGCGCCGTCGCCCGGGAGGCCGGGCTGGCCCCCGCGACCCTCGTCCAGCGGTTCGGGTCCAAGCGCGGCCTCCTGCTGGCACTGGCCCGCCAGGCCGAGCCCGGCGCCCGCCTGCACTTCCAGCGCGCCCGCGCCGAGCACGCCGGGGGCGCCGGGCCGCTGGAGGCGATGAAGGCCGCGCTGGCCGGCATGGCCGCGGCGGTCCGGACCCCCGAGGAGATGGCCAACAACCTGGCCTTCCTGCAGCTGGACCTGGCCGACCCCGAGTTCCGCGAGCCCGCCGCCGCGCACGCCCGCACCGTCGGCCGCGAGATCGCCGGACTGCTGGAGCAGGCCATCGCGGCCGGCGCCCTCACCGCCGGCACCGACACCGCCGCGCTGGCCCGCGCGGTTCAGATCACCTACAACGGCGTGCTGATCCTGTGGGCCCTGGACGGGGACGGCGACCTGGTCCAGGGCCTGCGCGAGGACCTGGACCGGCTGCTGGCCCCGTACCGGACCGCCTGATCATCAGGCGCGCAGGCAGAGGCAGAACGGGTGCCCCGCCGGGTCGGTGAGCACCCGCCACCGCTCGCCGCCGGGCTGGAACTCCGGCACCCCGGCCCCGGCCTCGCACGCCGCCGCCTCGGCCTTGTCCAGGTCCTCGACATAGAAGTCCAGGTGGTACTGCTGCGGCCGGTCCGCGCCCGGCCACTGCGGCGGGCGGTGGTCGGCGACCCCCTGGAAGAACACGTTCACGCCGCCGGGCAGGGTCACCGAGGCGTACTCGTCACTGGTGTAGGTGACCTCCCCGCCCGTCAGCCCGCTGTAGAACGTCGCGAGCGCGGGCGGCTGCGCGCAGTCGATGTTGACGGCGATGAACTCGGCGATGGCCGGCATGGAACGCTCCTGCTGTGTATGCGTGTGTGGTGTGCCTGATCGGCAGTGGCCATCCTGCCGCCTGTACCTGTCACCTCCTGTCAGGTACGCGCGGAAGGATTCACGATTCCTCGCCGGCGGCGCGCACCAGCCGCGTCCCGAGGTCCCGCAGGCGCGCGGCCAGCTCGGGCGGCTCCCGTACGGTGAACTCCAGCTCCAGGAACGCGATCCGCAGCGCCGTCCACTCCAGGGAGTCGGCCGAGGTGCGCAGCGTGCAGGTGCGCTCGTCCACCGGCTCCACCTCCGCCTCCGTCACCCGGAACCGGTCGGCCAGCACCGACGCCGGCGCGTGCACCGTCAGCACCGCCCGCGCGGCGGGCCGCGAGGCCGCCAGCGACCGCTTGACGAACGCGGCGGCGTCCTCGGCCGGCAGCTCGCGCGGCGCCGACCGCACCCCCGTCGCCAGCGGATCTGCCAGCCGGTCCACGCGGAACGTCCGCCAGTCCCCGCGATCGGTGTCCCAGGCGACCAGGTACCAGCGGCGCCCCGCCGACACCAGGCCGTAGGGCTCCACCAGGCGGCGGCTGTACGAGTCGTCCTTGGCGCGGTAGGCGAACCGCAGCCGCTCGCGGTCCCGGCACGCCGCCGCCAGGACGGTCAGCGTCCCGGGCGCCACGCTCGGCCCCGCCGGCGGCCCCGCGATCGGCATCGTCGCGGTGTGCACCGCGTTCACCCGCCGCCGCAGCCGGCCGGGCAGCACCTGCTCCAGCTTGGCCAGCGCCCGCACCGACGACTCCTCGATCCCCTGCACCCCGCCGCCGGCCGCCGCGCCGCGCAGGCCCAGCGCGATCGCCACCGCCTCCTCATCGTCGAGCAGCAGCGGCGGCATCGCCGTCCCCGCCTCCAGCCGGTACCCGCCGGCGGTCCCCAGCTCGGCGTGCACCGGATAGCCCAGGCCGCGCAGCCGCCCGACATCGCGGCGCACGGTACGGACCGTGACCTCCAGTCGTTCCGCCAGCTCAGGGCCGCTCCACTCGCGCCGGGTCTGCAACAGCGACAGCAGCCGCAGCAGCCGCGCCGAGGTATCGCTCACCCTGCCAGTATCGCCGCGATCCAGGACCGTTCCCGTCCTCCTTGCGGCCCGGCCGCGGTGAACTTTGGTCTATCGGCCATCGCTTTTGGGCTGATGCCGTGCCCGGCCGCCTCCGTCCATGCTGGGAGAAAGGCACGCACCATCAGCAGGGGGACCGAACCGATGGCCGGCACCGCCCAGGGACGCTGGACGCTCGAACACGACGGCCGGCTGCTCGAAGCCGACGCCCCGCCGCCGCGCCTGACCGGCGGCGGCCGCGAACTGCGGCTGTACGTCGACGGCGACCTGGTGGCCACCAAGGCCACCTCGAGCAAGAAGGCCAAGCTCACCCACGAGGACCTCACGGTACGGGCCACCTGGGACTGGCGCGGTGAGCTGAGCAACTGCGCGCTGGTCCCGGCCCGAACCGAAGCCGACATCAAGGACGCCAAGGACCTCAAGGAGCTGATCGACAAGTCCGGCGAGACCTGGTTCACCCCGCCCGAGGGCAGCCGCGCCGCCCGCCGCGAGCGGCTGGCCCGCCGCCACCCCCGGCTGTACGCCTCGCGGCACGTCGCCCTGGCCGCCGCCCGGGTGCTGCTCCCGCTGCTGGGCATCGCCGCCCTCATCAAGATCCCCAAACCGCACATCGACCTGCCCGACATCGACCTGCCCGGCATCCCGCGGCCCCGGATCCCCTGGCCCGACATCGACCTGCCCTCGATCCCGCTGCCCGACCTGCCCGACGTCACCCTCCCCGGCTGGCTCCAGGCGATCGTGCAAACCGCCAAGTACTGGGGCCCGATCCTGGCCGCCGTCGGCCTCGCCGTACAGGAGCACGAACGCCGGAAGAAGCAGCGCCAGAAGGCCGCCGAACGCGCCGCCGCCAAGGAGGCGGAGAAGGCGGAGAAGGCCGTGAAGGCCGGCGAGCCCGAGACCGCACAGCAGCGGGAGACCGGCGAGGAGCCGGAGACCGGGACCGGGGCCGAACGGCCCGGGAAGGCCGCCGGCCGCGGCTGACGGTCAGCCGCTCAGCAGCGCGAACAGGCCCGCGCACGTCAGGACGACCATGACCGCCGCGATCGGGAGCTGGCCACGCAGGGTCCGGCCCGGCGGCTGGGTGCGCAGGGCCAGGTCGTGCGCGGCGATGGTGGCCGCGATGTGGCCCAGCACGATCGCGTTCACCTGGACCTGCGCGGTCAGCGTCGGCCCCGCCAGGTCGTGGTCGACGCGGTTGCCGGTCGATCCCAGCAGGTTCAGGCCCGTACCGAACGGGTCGCTGGCCAGGATGAACGTCATCTGCCCCTCCAGCACCAGGAACGAGAAGTAGTGCGCGAGGGTGTAGCCGAGCGCGATGGGCAGCAGCGTGGCGGCGAACCTCCCCGGGACCTGGCGCGGGTCCTCGCCCGTCAGCGCGGCACTGGCCCGGGTCGCGGCCACGTACAGGACGGCGACGGCCGCGATGCAGCCGGCCAGGCCCAGGGTGCCGGCGAGCAGGCTCGCAGGATCGACGCTGTCGCGCCAGAACGTGGTGCGCGTGATGCCGTCGAAGCCGGTCGAGCCGATGAGCACGCACGCGGCCGCGACCAGCCCCGGCTCGGCGGCGCCCCGCATGATCCCGGTCAGCGGCGTGCGCAGCACCAGGACGCCGTCGTCGCGGCGGCCCAGCGGGCACAGCCGGGCCAGCAGGCTGGAGTACGCCTCGAAGCCGTCCCCGCGCGTGAACCACTCGCGCCCGTACACCAGCGCCATCCCCACGTTGACCAGCCCGTACGCCAGGATGAGCACGCCGACCAGGCGGGGATCGGAACGGTCGGGGGCCACCAGCTCCAGCCACACGAACGCGGTCAGCCATCCCGCCGCCGGCCAGTACCCGAGCCGGTCCGGCAGGGGCCGGTGCCCTTGCGCGCCGGTTCCGGTGAGGCGGGCGAGGGCGGCGTGCACGGTACGGAGCGGGTTGACGCGCCGCCAGACCGGCCCCAGCAGGACGCTCGCCGGCACGAGCCCGACCCAGAACGTCACGTACAGCGCCCAGGGCGCCAGGTTCGCCTTGTCGCCGGGCGGCCCGAAGAACGCGATCACCACCACCAGGACCGCCGCGACCAGCGCCAGTGCCCGCGCCGCGGCCGTCAAGGCCGAGGAGTCCAGGAATCGGGCCAGGCCGGCGGGCAGCGGGCGGCCGCCGTCCGGGCGCAGGCGCGGCCGTTTCCAGGCCACCGTCAGCGCCAGGAACGAGGCCGCCACGGCCGTCCCGCCACCGACGATGGCGGCGACGGCGTCCAGCGGCAGGTCGGTGCGCCCGCCGAGCCCGTGTGCCAGGACCTGCACCGCTCAGCTCACCTGCAGTTCGAGCACGCGGGCGCCGGAGTGGTGCAGCTCGACCTCGAACACGCCCGGGGTGTCGGCGACCAGCCCCAGCGTGGCCTTCTTGCCGGGCTCCAGTGCGAGCGTGCGGTCGTAGCCGTGCACGTGCAGCTCGTCGGCGGTGTCGCTGGTGACGGTGATCCGTACGGTGCCGCCCTGGCGCACCTTGACCCGCCCGGACGGTGTGCCGACCTTGCCCTTCCGGACGGTGACCTGGATGTCGGTCCCGTCGGGATCGGGCGAGGCCGAGGAGGTCCCGCCCGATGCCGAGGGCGTGGCGGAGGGGCCGGGGGCCGCCGGCTCGCCGCATCCGGCCACCACCAGCGTTCCCGCGGCCACCGCCGCCACCAGGGTCCGTCGCATGGTTCTCCTTCCCGCGTGGTGTCCGACACCACAGAACGTGACACTAGACAATGACACATTAGAAAATGACATACTCCGGCCGGGGCGGAGTTTGTACCCCGATTTGACGGCAATAGGAGCATCCGTGTGGGATCCGATGACGAGCAGCGGCCACGGCGCCGCGCTGTGGCTCGCCGCGCAACCCGTCCAGTCCCTGGAGCAGGAGGCCAAGCCGGCGGGCGGCGCGGCACTGGACCAGATCATCATCGCCTCGGGCGGGGCGGCCCTGCTGACCGCCGTGGTGCTCGTCCTGGGCTGGGGGCACCGCACCGGCCGGATCACCCTGCTCACCCGGCTGGCCGCGCTGGCCGAACGCGGACCGGGCCGCGGCCTGCCCGGCTGGGCCGCCCTGCCCACCACGCTGTCGCTGCTGTCCCTGCTCACCGCCCTGCTCGGGATGTACTGGGACATCTCCCTGCACATCTCGCACGGCCGTGACGAGGGGCCGCTGGCCAACATCGCGCACTACCCGATCCTCATCGGGCTGTTCGGCATCTTCACCGCCGGCGTGCTGGCGATGGCCCTGCCCAAGGGCGAGCACCCCGGCCGCGCCGCCGTCCGGATCACCCGCGACTGGTACGCCCCCACCGGCGGCGTCCTGCTGGCCGGCGCCGGCTTCTACGCCCTGCTCGGCTTCCCCCTCGACGACGTCTGGCACCGCATCTTCGGCCAGGACGTCACGCTGTGGGGCCCCACCCACCTGATGCTCATCGGCGGCGCCGGCCTCTCGCTGATCGCCATGATGATCCTGGAGCGCGAGGGCCGCCGCGCCTGGACGGGCCCCGCCGGCGACCGGCCGTCCGCCCTGGTCTCCTACGTGCGGCGCGGCATGCACGCGGGCGGCCTGCTGATCGGCCTGTCGGTGTTCCAGGCCGAGTACGACTTCGGCGTCCCCCAGTTCCGGCTGGTGCACCAGCCGCTGCTGATCGCCCTGGCCGCCGGCTGCGCGCTGGTCGCCGCCCGCCTGTGGGTCGGCCGCGGCGGCGCGGTCTTCGCGGTCACGTTCTACATGCTGGTCCGCGGCGGCGTCTCACTCCTGGTCGGCCCCGAGGTGATCGGCGAGCTGTGGGCCTCGGTCCCGCTCTACTTCGCCGAGGCGCTGTGCGTCGAGATCGCCGCGCTGGCGCTGGCCCGCCGCCCGCTCGCGCTCGGCGCGGTCTCCGGCGTGCTGATCGGCACCGCCGGGTTCGGCGCCGAGTACGCCTGGTCGCAGGCCGCGTTCCGGCTCCCCTGGACCGGCGACATCCTCGCCGAAGGCATGATCATGGCGGTGGCCGGCGGCGTCGCCGGCGGCCTGTGCGGCGCCCTGCTCGCCGAGGGACTGGAGGGCCGCCTGCCCCGTCCCGCCGTGGCCCGCACCGCCTTCGCCGTGGCGATCGCCGGCGTCGCCGCGGCCGTGGCCAACGGGCTGCTCATCACCGTCCCCCAGGACGTGCGCGCCACCGTCGCGCTCACCGGCGTCCAGGGCGACGCCGCGCACCGTACCGCGCACGCCCGGATCACCTTCGACCCCGCCACGGCCCTCGACGACCCCGCCTGGATCGCCATCACCGGCTGGCAGGGCCAGGGCCTGCACGTCGAACCCCTGATCAGGGAGGGCGACGGCGTCTACCGCACCAGCGCCCCCATGCCCCTGCACGGCGACTGGAAGACCCTGATCCGCCTGCACGACGGCCGCTCGCTCGCCGGCGTCCCGATCTACATGCCCGCCGACGCCGCCATCGGCGCCCCCGAACTGGCCGCCCCCGCGAACTTCACCCGCTCCGTCCAGAGCGAGAAGCTCATCCTGCAGCGCGAACTCAAGACCGGCGTGCCCGGCTGGCTGTGGCTGGCCTCCTCCTCGGTGGTGCTGCTGTGCACCCTCGCCCTCATCCTCGCCCTGGGCTGGGGTACGGCACGCGTCTCCCGGCTGCTGCCCCGCGAGACCTCCGCCGCCGCCACCGAGACGACGGAGAAGGTCACGACATGAGCCCTGCCGTGGACGGGATCCTGGCCACCCACCCGATCGTCAGCGCCATCCCGTTCTTCGTCCCCACCTTCATCGTCGCCGCCGTCATCGCCGTCATCATCTGGCGCGACCGCCACCACGACGACGACGAACCGGCCACCCGTCCCGAGGACACCGAGGACACCAGGGAGACCGAGGACACCGGGGACACCGCCCGCAGACCCGGCTGAAACCGCGGCCGGAACGCCGGGAGGCCCCACCCCGATCTCCCTCGCCCCGGGCCTCCCGGCACCCCGGACGACCACCCGCCCCGGCGCTCGGCCCTGCTAGACCGCCGGGGGGTGGCCGCCGCGGCGTACGAGGGCCTCCAGGCCGTCGAGCATGCAGTCCAGCCCGAAGACGAACTCGTCCTCGGGGGTGCTGTCGCCGGGATCATCGAAGATCCCCTCCTCGAGGATCCCGTGCAGTTCGGGGAAGTGCCGGCCCCGGGTGGCGGCGGCCAGCATGGCCCCGTAGTCGACCGAGACCTGCTGCTCGGAGGTACCGGCCGCCCGCAGCGCCCGCCCCAGATCGTCGATCAGGGTGGCGGTGTGCCTGACGTAGCCGGTCAGCAGGGTCAGCACCGACAGCCGGGTCCCCCCGTCCAGGCCCGTGCCTCGCATGCAGGCCATCCCGGCCTCCATCCACGCCACGTTGTTGGGCATGATCGGCGGGCCGTTGATCGGGATGCGCAGGGCCCACGGGTGCTCGCGCAGCGCCTCGCGCAGTGCCACGGCGTAGGCCCGCAGCGACTCCCGCCACCCGGCCTCGGGCAGGGCGGGCGGCATCCCCAGCACCTCGTCCAGGACGAGTGCGAGCAGGTCGTTCTTGGACGGGACATAGCGGTACAGCGCCATCGCCGACGCGCCGGCCTCGGCCGCGACCCGGCTCATCGACACCGCGTCCAGGCCCTCGCCGGCGCCGACCCGGACGGCGGCCTCGACGATGCCCTTCAGCGTCAGCGTGCGCTTGGGGCCCTTGCCCGGCCGCTCCCGCAGGCCCCACGCCAGCTCGACGCTCTCCGGCAGCCCGCTCTCGTTCCGCTCGTCCATGGCCTCTCCGGGTTGACCGCTCCACCTGCTTTGTGTATACCCTACGCAGTACCGTGTAGACCATACACAGTAGAGCGTACGTCATAAGCAGAGAGGACCTCCATGAGCGACGAACCGGTCATCGACGCGACCGGCCTGCACAAGTCATACGGGCGGGTCACGGTCCTGGAAGGCGTCGACGTCCAGGTCCCCCAGGGCGGCGTGTTCGCCCTGCTGGGCCCCAACGGCGCGGGCAAGACCACGACCGTGCGGATCCTGGCCACGCTCACGCCCCCCGACGCCGGCACCGCCCGCGTCGCCGGGTTCGACGTCGTACGGCAGCGCCGCCAGGTCCGCAAGGCCATCAGCCTCACCGGCCAGCACGCCACGGTCGACGAACTCCAGACCGGCGAGGAGAACCTGCGCATGATGGGACGCCTCCGCAGGCTCCCCCGCGCGCGGGCCCGCGCCCGCGCGAGCGAGCTCCTGGAGCGCTTCGACCTCGTCGAGGCCCGCGGCCGCCGCGTCGCCACCTACTCCGGCGGGATGCGCCGCCGGCTCGACCTGGCCGCCGGCCTGGTCGGCGACCCCTCGGTGATCTTCCTGGACGAGCCCACCACCGGCCTCGACCCGCGCAGCAGGCGCGCCATGTGGGACGTGGTCACCGGCCTGACCGACCAGGGCGTGACCGTCCTGCTCACCACCCAGTACCTGGAGGAGGCCGACCGGCTCGCCGACCGCATCGCCCTGCTGGACGCCGGCCGCATCGTCGCCGAAGGCACCGCCCAGCAGCTCAAGGACCGCATCCCCGGACGCCGCCTGGACCTCGTCGCCACCGGCCCGGGCGCCTACGAGGCCCTGGAGCGCGCCCTCGGAACCCGCGTCGCCCACCGCGACCCCGTCCGGCTCACCCTGGGCGTCACCACCGGCGGAACCGCCCCCGAGGTACGGGCGCTGCTGGACGAGATCGACCCCGGCCGCTCCGGCGTCCTGCGGTTCGCGGTGAACGAGACCACCCTCGACGACGTGTTCCTGGCCCTCACCGGCCAGGCCGCGTCCCACGAAAGGCAGGCCACCGTTGTCTGACCTCGCCGTCTGGCCCGTCATGGCCGGCCGCAGTCTGCGCCTGACGTTCCGCAACCTGGACGCGCTGCTGATCACGCTGCTGCTGCCGGTGATGCTGATGCTGCTGTTCGTCTACCTGTTCGGCGGCGCCATCGACACCGGCACCTCCGCCTACGTCACCTACGCCGTGCCCGGCGTCCTGATCATCTGCGCCTCGTACGGGGCGTCCATGACGGCCGTCATCGTCGCCGACGACCTCGGCAAGGGCGTCGTCGACCGGTTCCGCTCCATGGACATCGGCGGCCGGGCCCTGCTGTCGGGCCACGTCACCGCCAGCACGCTGCGCAACCTCGGCTCGGTCACCGCCGTCTTCGCCGTCGCGTTCCTCATCGGCTTCCGCCCCGGCGCCGGCCTCGCCGGCTGGCTCGCCACGGCGGGCGTGCTGATCGCGTTCATCATCGCCATGTCGGCGCTGTCGGCCGCCGTCGGCCTGCTCGCCCGCACCCCCGAGGCCGCCAGCGGCTTCACCTTCTTCGTGCTGTTCCTGCCCTACCCCAGCAGCGCCTTCGTCCCCGTCGACACGATGCCCGGCTGGCTGCACGGCTTCGCCCTCAACCAGCCCGCCACACCGGTCATCGAGACCGTACGCGGCCTGCTGCTCGGCCAGCCCGTCGGCACCCGGCCCTGGGTCGCGCTGGCCTGGTGCGCCGGGATCCTCACGCTGTCGATCGTCATGTCGGGCGTGCTGTTCCGCCGCCGTACCCGCTAGCCGGGCCGGCGGAGAGCGGGGCCGCCCGGCTACTCGGCGCCGTGCCGGGCGGCGGCCGCGTCGATCCGCGCGGCCAGATCGAAGTCCTTGCTCGTCAGGCCGCCCGCACTGTGGGTCGACAGCACGAAGGCCACCGTCCGCCACCGGATGTCGATGTCGGGATGGTGGTCGGCCTCCTCGGCCGCCCGCGCGACCTCGTCCACCAGCTCGATCCCGGCCATGAAGGACGGCGCCTTCAGCTTGCGGTGGATGCGCATCCCGTCGCGCGTCCAGTTCGGCAGTTCCTTGAGCCGGCCGGTGATGGCGGCGTCATCGAGCAGATCGGCCATGGTCGCGCCCCTTTCGCTCGCTCGTCGAGCACTCCCTCCGAGTAGATCACGGCGCGGGGCGCGCCATGGATCAGGACCCGCCGCCGCTCCTGGTCAGGTCATAGAGCGTGGTCGCGGGGTGGTTTCCTGCACCCAGGCCGCGGCCAGGCTGCGGCGCCGCTCCCACAGCAGGCCGACCCCAGCCCGGTCAGCTCCGCGACCGGCCGGGCCAGTGCCACCGTGTAGTCGTGGAAGATCCCCTGCATTTGACGCGCTCCCAGGCCTGAAAGGCCGGGGATTCGGTCTGTACCGCGCCCGTGGTGGGCGAGGGCACTTCCGTGGCTTCCTGCTTCAGTGGGCTGTGCCCCTGACCGAAGTCGGGGGTCTTACCTGCCCTCCACAGGCGTTTAAGGTCTCCGCCTTCCCCGAACGCCCGGGGATTTCCGTCCAGCGGCGACCGGAGACAATCACGTGGTGATGCGGCGTCCCTCGTGCAGGATGTTGCGGGCGGCGTTGACATCCCGATCATGCTCAGCTCCGCACTGCCCGCAGGACCACTGGCGGATGTGCAAGGCTTTGGGGCCGTCGCGGTACCCGCAGTGCGAGCAGAGTTGCGAGGAGGGGAACGCGCGGTCCACCCGCGCGAAGGTCCGACCGTAGCGGGCGGCCTTGTACTCCAGCATCCCGGTGAACGCCGACCAGCCCGCATCGTGCACCGACTTGGCCAGCCGGGTCCGCGCCAGCCCCTTCACGCTCAGCGTCTCCACATAGACCGCTTGGTTCTCGCGGACCAGCATGGTCGACAACTGGTGATGGAACTCGCGGCGCGCGTCGGCGACCTGGGCGTGCGCACGGGCGACCCGGGCGCGTGCCTTGCCGCGGTTGGCCGACCCCTCCTGCTTACGCGACAGCGCCTGCTGCGCTTTCTTCAGTTTCTTCTCGGCGCGGCGCAGAAACCTCGGGGAGGTGACCTTGCGCCCGTCGCTGGTGACCGCGAAATGTGTCAAGCCCAGATCGATACCCACCTCGGCGGTGGTGGCGGGCGGGTCGGGCACCTCAGTGGTCTGCACCACGAACGAGCAGAAGTACCGGCCCGCCGCATCCTTGATCACCGTCACGCTGGACGGCGTGCACGGCAACCGCCGCGACCACCGCACCCTGACCTCCCCGACCTTGGGCAGCGCCAGTTTCCCACCATCGGTGATGCACCAGCGAGCGTTAGCGGTGAACCGGATCGACTGCCGGGCATCCTTGCGGGACTTGTACCGCGGCGCCCCCACCTTCGGGCGTCTACCGGCCAGGCCGTCGAAGAACGCCCGGTAGGCCGCCTCCAGATCCCGCAGCGACTGCTGCAGCACCACCGCCGACACCTCACCCAGCCACACCCGCTCAGGCGTCCGCTTCGCCTCCGTCAGCGCCGCCGACAACTCAGCGGCCTTCGGGAACGGCAACCCGGCCTCCCGGGCAGTTTCCCTCACCCGCAGAGCATCGTTGTAGACCACCCGCGCACACCCGAACGCCCGCGCCAACGCCTGACCCTGGCCGCGAGTCGGGCAGAGGCGGTAGGAATATCGCAGCTGCACCCGACGAGCCTAGCCATGGTCTATGGCCGAAGATGGGGATTTCAGGACAGGCAGACACTGCGTTTTCGCACTGCATGCGCATCTGGTCTTCGTGACCAAGTTCGGCACGAGGTGTTCACCGGCCCGCACCTGGAACGCATGGAAGAGATCATGCGGGCGGTGTGCGGCGACGGCGACTTCAAGTTCGAACTGGCCGAGTTCAACGGCGAGGGCGACCACGCTCCCGGCGCCTTGTCCACCGTGATGGCGTTCGCCGCGTCGGAGGAGCCGAAGAAGAACGCCTTCCAGCTCGTCGCGCCCGCCTGCACGGCGGCCGAGTAGAACGAGTTCGCCCAGCCGGACGCCCCCAGCCCCCACACGTACAGGACGGCGGTACCCGCCAGCAGGACCAGCAGCGCCGGCCGCGCCCACCGCGGATCGTCGTCGGGTCCGCGCAGCAGACGGCGCAGCGGGCCGGAGGCGGCCCGTCCACCCTGCGCGGACGGGGCCTCCTCGGTCAGAGTCGTTGTCATCGAATTCCTTAGCCCAGCTCGTAGAGCTGGGCGTCGCTTGAGGAGGACGAGGCCGAGGAACCGCCGTACGCGCTCGCGTCGACCAGGGTGCCGTTCTTCTGCACCCACGCGGTCACCTCGGACGAGCCACCGCCGCCGGGCCCGCCGCGTCCCTCGCCGATGAGGATGTAGCGCAGCTGCCCGCTCTGGACGTACCGCTGGAGCTTGTCCACGGTCATGGCCGGGTCCTGCCCGGTGAAGCCGCCCATGGCGATGACCGGCTCGCCGGTCTCCAGGATCATCGAGGACGCCTGCTGGGCACTGCTCACCGCCACCAGCCAGCGCGCACCGCCGCGGTTCTTCACCAGGTAGTCGGTCATCTGCCCGTTCACCTGGCCGCCAGGACCACCGCCGCCGAAGCCACCGCCGGGACGCTGTCCGTCCCGGCCCCGGCCGCCCTGTGCCTGACCGCCCTGTGCCTGACCGTTCTGCGCCTGGCCATCGGGCGTCTGGCCGCCGGGGGCCTGGCCGCTGGGCGGCGGGCCGCCGGGCATTCCACCACCGGCCGTCCGGCCGGGCGCTCCACCCGGCATGGCACCGGGACGGCCGCCGGGACCGCCGAAGCCCTGCCCGGAGGACGGGCCCGCTAGCGGATTGGTGGCGTTCACCTGGGACGAGGCGGCCGACGCCGCGTACGCGGCGGGCCCCGCCAGACCGGCGAGCACCGTCAGCGCCAGGCCCGCGACGACCAGACGGCGCCCGTGACCGCGCAGCAGCCGCCCGGCCACCAGGCCGAGCACCGCCAGGACGGTCATCGCGGCGACGGCCCAGCGCAGCCACGGGTTCCAGTCCGATGTACGGGCCAGCAGCACGAAAGACCACGCGCCCGTGACCGCGACCCCCAGCGGGAGCACCCAGGCCCAGGCGAGGGAACGCCGGTACGCGCCGTACAGCAGCACCGCGCCCGCGCCGGTGAGGGCACCGATCGCCGGGCCCATCGCCGTGGAGTAGTACGGGTGGAACGTGCCCTCGGCGAAGCTGAAGACCACGTAGTGCACCGCCAGCCAGCCGCCCCACAGCACCAGCCCGGCGCGCGCCAGGTCGGTACGCGGGCGCTTCCACAGCAGGACGAGCCCGGCCAGCGCCGCGAGGACCGCGAACGGCAGCAGCCAGGAGATCTGGCCGCCCAGGATGTCGTTGAACAGCCGGCCCGCGCCGGCCTCACCGCCGAAGCCGCCACCAGGCCCGCCGCCGCCCCCGCGACCGCCGCCGCCTTCGCCCAGGACCCGGCCCATGCCGTTGTAGCCGATGACCAGATCCCACACGGTGCCGTCGGTGCTCCCCCCGATGAACGGACGGTTCTCCGCCGGGGTCAGGTCGACCACGGCCATCCACCACAGGCTCGACACCGCCATCGCCGCACCGGCCGCCAGCAGATGCGCGAACCGGCGCAGCACGCCGGGCCTGGCCGCGATCAGGTACGCCAGCGCCAGCGCGGGCACCACCAGGAACGCCTGCAGCATCTTGGTGTTGAACCCGCAGCCGACGAAGAACGCCGCGAGCAGCAGCCAGCGCGTCCGCCCTGACTCGATGGCCCGCTGGCACGCCCAGGCCGCCAGGACCAGCAGCAGGACCAGCAGCGTGTCGGGGTTGTTGTCGCGGTTGATCGCGACGGTGATCGGCGTCAGCGCCAGCACCCCGGCCGCGATCAGCGCCGCCGGATGCCCGGACGCGCGCCGTACGGTGGCGTGCAGGACCGCGACGGAGGCGACCCCGGCCAGCGCCTGCGGCAGCAGCAGGCTCCAGGTACCGAAACCCAGGACCCGGGCGAACAGCCCCATCGCCCACAGCGACATCGGCGGCTTGTCGACGGTGATGAACGACCCGGCGTCCAGCGAGCCGAAGAAGAACGCCTTCCAGCTCTCGGTCCCGCTCCTGACCGCCGCCGAGTAGTAGGAGTTGGCGTGGCCGCCCGCCGTGAGGTTCCACGCGTACAGCGCGAAGGCCAGCGCGAGGACCGCCCACAGCGCGGGCCTGGCCCAGCGCGGGTCGTCCGGGCCGCCCAGCGCCAGCCGCCGCAGCCGCCCGCCCGCGCCCGCCGGGCCGGCGTGCCGCTCGGTGCGGCCGGGACCGTTCGTGATCGTGTCGGTGATCGTCATCGCACACGCTCCCCGGCCGCCTCGTCCTCGACGGCGGCCGCTCGGTGCTCGACGGCGGCCGCCGGGGCCGCGCGGCGGCCCAGCCGGCGCGGGTGGAAGATCCAGGCCCGCATCAGCAGGAAGCGGATCAGTGTCGCCACGCCGTTGGCGCTGACCAGCGCGAGGACCTCGACCCCGCGGGACGCACCGGGCACGGTGGCGTGCAGCAGCGCGAGCCCGCCCGTGCTCAGCGCCAGGCCGAGCAGGAACGCCAGCCCGCCCTCCAACTGCTGCCGGAACGCCCGTTCGGGTCCGGTCACGCCGAACGTGAAGCGGCGGTTGGCGGCGGTGTTGCCGATCGTGGTGATGACCAGCGACAGCGCGTTCGCCCACAGCGGCCCCATGACCGTGCGCAGCAGCACGAACAGCGCCAGCTGCGCCAGCGTGCTGAGGACGCCGATGACGGCGAACGCGGGAAGCTGCCGCGCCATCCCGGTGGGCAGCTCGGGACGGGGACGGCCGCCGACCGGGGCACGGAACGCGCCGGTCACCATCCGCCGCCCGACCCGCGCCATGCCCTTGAGGTCGTCCAGCGCGGTGTGCAGGACGTCCACCCGGCTGTCGGGGTCGTCGACCCAGTCGACCGGGATCTCGTGGATGCGCAGCCCGTTGCGCTCGGCCAGCAGCAGCAGTTCGGTGTCGAAGAACCACGCCTCGTCCTCGACCGAGGGCAGCAGCGCCTGCACGATCTCGGTACGGGCCGCCTTGAAGCCGCACTGGGCGTCGGAGAACCGGGCCGCCAGCGTGGTGCGCAGCAGCAGGTTGTAGCAGCGGGAGATCAGCTCGCGCTTGGGGCCGCGCACCACCGCCGAGCCGCGCGACAGCCGGCTGCCGATCGCCAGATCGCTGTGCCCGGAGATCAGCGGTGCCACCAGCGGCAGGAACGCGTCCAGGTCGGTGGACAGGTCCACGTCCATGTACGCGACCACGTCGGCGTCGCTGTGCCCCCACACGTACCGCAGTGCCCGGCCCCGCCCCTTCTCGGCCAGCCGGACGGCGCGGACGTGCGCGGTCCCGGCCGCGAGTTCTTCGGCGATGGGCCAGGTGCCGTCGGTGCTGGCGTTGTCGGCGATGGTGATCCGGAACGGGTACGGGAACGTCTCGCTCAGATGGCGGTGCAGTCGCCCCACGCTGGCCGCGAGCACGCGTTCCTCGTTGAAGACGGGGACGACCACCTCGACCAGGGACCGCCTGCCGCCGTTGTCCGCCCGGCGCGGCCGCACCCCGGCGGGAGCCGCCGTATCGGTGATCGATTGACTCATGCGACCACCGTGGCCGCCGGGTGTGGGAGCGGCCTGAGCCGAACCTTAACCCCGGATGAGAAAGGCGCCGCGGTGCTCTCAGTCTCCGCGCTCGGGCGTTCCGGGGAGCCACATCCGGGCCAGGGTGCCGCCGCCCTCGGCGGGATCGAGCCTGACCTTCCCGCCGCCCTCGGTGACGGCGCGGGCCACGATCGACAGTCCCAGGCCGGAGCCGGGCAGGCTGCGCGCCGACGGGGAGCGCCAGAACCGCTCGAACACGTGCGGCAGGTCCTCGCCGGGGATGCCGGGGCCGTGGTCGCGCACGCTGAGCTCGCCGTCGGCCAGCCGTACCTGGACGACGCCGCCGGGCGGGCTGAACTTCACCGCGTTGTCCAGCAGGTTCACCACGGCGCGCTCCAGCGACGCCGGGTCGCCGGTCACGTACCAGGGCCGGATGTCGGTCTCGATGCGCAGCCCGAGGCCGCGCAGGCCGGCGCGTTCCACCGCGCGCCCGGCGACCTCGTGCAGCGCGACGGTCTCGCGGGCGGGCTCGGCGTCCTCGGGACGGGCCAGCTCGAGCAGGTCACCGACCAGGCTGGACAGCTCCAGCATCTGCGCCTTGACGCTGACCAGCAGGTTGTGGCGGGCCTCGGCGGGCAGCTCGCGGCCGGCCGCCTCCGCCCGCAGCAGCAGGTCGATGTTGGTGCGCAGGCTGGTCAGCGGGGTGCGCAGCTCGTGCCCGGCGTCGGCGATGAGCTGCTGCTGGTGGTCGCGGGAGGCGGCCAGCGCGGCGGTCATGGTGTTGAACGAGCGGCTCAGCCGGGCGATCTCGTCGGCGCCCTCGGCCGGGATCCGGGTGGTGAGGTCCTCGGTCCGCGCGATGTGCTCGGTCACGGCGGTCAGCTCGTCCACCGGGCGCAGCGACGCCCGCGCGATCATCAGCCCGGTCCCGGCGGCGGCCAGCACGCCCAGCGCCGCGACCGCCGCCAGTGCCAGCGCCAGATCGCCCAGCGGCTCCTCGACCTGGTCCAGGCCGAGCGCGAACGACACCGCCCCGCTGGTGCCGTCGGCCGCCATGAACCGCTGGGTGCGCACCCGGACGTCGATCCGCTCGCCGTCGGCGGTGACGCCGGTGCCGTCCCGTACGGCGGACTCCCGCTCGCCCCTGGCCACCTGGGCGTCGGCGCCGGCCACGGTGAGCGAACCGGCGTTGGGCACCGTGCAGGGGCCGCCCCGAGCGTTCACCAGCTGCATGATCTCGTACGGGCCGGGCGGCCGCAGCCGGGCACCGGTGGTCGTGGCGGTGGGGCTGCAGTCCTCCAGCGCGTCGGTGAACTCCCAGGAACGGCGCGAGTCGCGCGGTGCGGGATCCCCTGGAGGGCCCTTGCCCGGCAGTGGCCCGGGCAGGCCGCCGACCGCGGCGAGCCGCCGGTCGAGCTCCTGGTAGAGCTGGCCGCGGACCAGGAACCAGCTCGCCACCGCGCACGCCGCCACCGCCACGGCCACCGCCAGCGCGGTGAGCAGCGACAGCCGGCCGCGCAGCGACAGCCGCCGGATCACGAGACCGGCCCCCTCATCACGGCCGCCCGCTCACGACGCCGACCGCAGCACGTAGCCGACGCCGCGGACGGTGTGCACCAGCCGGGGCAGCCCGCCGGCCTCGGTCTTGCGGCGCAGGTACATCACGTACACGTCCAGGGAGTTGGAGGCGGGCTCGAAGTCGAATCCCCACACCGTCTCCAGGATCTGCTCGCGGGTCAGGACCTGGCGCGGATGCAGCAGGAACAGCTCCAGCAGCATGTATTCGGTACGGGTCAGCTCCAGCGGTGTCCCGGCCCGGGTGACCTCGCGGGCCGCGGTGTCCATCCGCAGGTCGTCGAACGACAGGATCCCGCCCTGCCCGGCCCCGGCGGGAGCGGCCATCGCGCTGCGGCGCAGCAGCGCGCGGATCCGCGCCAGCAGCTCGTCCAGCTCGAACGGCTTGGCCAGGTAGTCGTCGGCGCCGGCGTCCAGCCCGCTGACGCGGTCGCCGACCATGTCCCGCGCGGTCAGCATCAGCACCGGCATGGTGGCGCCCTGGGCGCGCAGCCGCCGGCAGGCGGTCAGGCCGTCCATCCGCGGCATGAGCACGTCCAGGACGACCAGGTCGGGGGCCTCCCGCGCGACGCTCGCCAGCGCCAGCGCCCCGTCGGCCGCCGCGCCGACCCGGTAGCCCTCGAACTCCAGGCTGCTGGTCAGCGACTCCCGTACCGCCGGCTCGTCGTCCACGACGAGGATCCGCGCCGCCGACGGCGGCGTTCCAGGCTCCATGGACCCAACGTAACCACCCCTGACGTGCGGTCATGCCGACAGGGGCGGTCCAGGCCGAACTCTCAGGAAGTTCTCATGATGCCGACCGCTCGGAGCCGGCCGGCCCCGCGGGCTCGGCCCGGACCCGCACGGTCGGGCCCGCCGGAGCCTCGGGAACGGGACGGGTCGCGGCCGTCCAGGTGGTCTTGGTGACGTCGATGACCACGTCGCGGGCCACGGCGAACATCAGGTCGCGGACCGTCTCGCGCATCGCGAGCTTGAGCGCCTCGCGCATCAGCTCGGCCATCACCGCCTGGATCGCGGTGGTCGCGGCGCGTACGGCCAGCTCCCGCGCGGTGCGGGCGACGGCGCTGCCGGCGGCCGCGGCCAGCAGCTCACCGGCCGAGCGGACCGTGCCGCGCACGGTCTCGCTGCCGGCGGCGCGGACGGTGAACTCGGTGGCCATCTCGGCGGCGGCCGCGGTCAGCGGCGACTGCGCGGCGGCGTCGCGGGCCCGCCCGCCGACGGAGACGGCCAGGTCGCGGGCCGTGTCACGGGCGGTGTCGCGGACCACGCGGAACACCAGGTCGCCCGCCACCTCCATGGTCACGTCCACCGCGACGTCGGTCACCGTGTCCAGCGCCGTGTCCACGACGATCTTGGAGGCGGCCTGGACGGCCGGGGCGCTCACCGTGCGGCCCGCCATGTCCCGGGCGGTGGCGGTGGCGGCGCGGGTGAACGGGTGCCGGGCGGCCATCCGGGCCGCGGCGGCCGCCATCGGGTGCGAGGCGGCCTGCCCGGCGATGGTCATCGCGGCGGTGGTGGCCTCGAACGCGGCACCGGTGACCGGATGGGCCCCGGCCGCGGCGCGCGCCTCGGCGACGGCCCGCTCGGCGACGCCGCTCGCGGCCTTGACCGCCGCGTCGCGGACGGCCTGCTCGATCACCCGCATCGCGGGGGTCCCGGCCAGCTGGTCCACGATCGTGCCCGCCGCGCGGGAGGCGGCGTCCCTGGCGGCCTGCCGGACGGGCTCGCTCACGCCCGCCGCCAGCCGCGCCGCCTCCGCCGCGGCGGGCGCCAGGCCCTTCCACAGCTCCTCGACGCGCTCGGCCGCCGCCTGGTCGAGCGGCGCCGGCGGCGGGGTGCGCTCGGCGTCCCGGCCGGCCGGTACCGCCGCCGCGGGCTCGCCCGCCTTGTCCACCTGCTCGTCCACGGCCACGCCCCCAACGATGTCCAGTCTCCTGACATCACCATAACCGGCGATATCGGCCGCCAGCCCTTTCGATCTTCGTTCACCGGCCGCAGCGGGCGCAGCCGGCCCGGGTCAGCCGGGCGTAGCCGGCCGCCGCGACCGCCATCCCGATCCCCCAGGCCAGATAGGCCGGAACGGCGAACCAGAAGAACACCTCCGGCAGTTCCAGTCCGCCCGACGGAGGGAACGGGTTCCGGCCCTGCAGCCGCTCGGCGATCATCTGGAGCAGCATCAGCCCGAAGTAGACGATCAGCCCGGCCGAGATCCCGGCCGCGGGCCACAGCACCAGCCGGCGCGGGACGTCCCGGCCGGACAGGCCCGGGATCCAGCGCGGCCAGACCCGCCCCCAGGAGTGGACCAGCGACAGTGGCAGGAGGCTGCCGCCCAGCACGAACCCGATCTCGAACAGCAGCGCCGAGGCGCCCGAACTCAGCGGCGACTTCTCGAAACCGACGGCCGCCTGCGCGAGCACCCGGACCACGCAGCCCGCGACGGACGCGTACGCGGCGGCATAGGCCCAGGCCGGCGTCCGGTCCAGCGGCCCGGGCGCGGTCGCCGCCCGCCCGCACTCGGCGCATCCGGCCCGCGTGCGGCGCTGGTACGACAGCGCCGCCAGGCCGGTCAGCACGCCTCCGCCGACGCATCCGGCCTTGCTCAGTGCGCCGAGGGGGAAGAATTCGATGCCCAGGCCCGGCAGGATCGCGCCGATCACGTCCAGCAGCAGGAGCGCTCCGGACGCGACCAGCCCGACAGCCACCGCCCACGCCGCCGGCAGCAGCACCCACCTGGCCGCCCCCGTGGCCCGTACGGTCATCAGCGCGGCCAGGACGACGGCGCCCGCCGCGCACAGGGCGACGGCGCCCCAGCCGGTGAAGGCGACCAGGTCCCCGCCGACGGGGGACAGGTCCGCGGGGCGGTGCCCGAGCGCCCAGTAGGCCTGCAGCGCCCCGTACGCGATCAACCAGGGAACACCGATCCTCGCCCACAGATCCGGGCCGGTCCGCAGGCGTGTCGTCATCGTCACCATGAGGACGATCCTTCGCGTACGGGGCGCGCGGAGCCTCCCCGGTGAGGACGGGCCGGTTCCCCCGGACGGGTGATCTCCGTTAAAGAAGTGGCGAGGAGGAGAACGCCACGGGTAGTCTCGCGGGCGGAGTACTCGTGGAGCTTGCCAGGGAGGTGAGATGTATGGCCGTCGCGGTGATCGCTGCTGCGCGCAGCACTCGGGCCATCCTCATGTCCCGGGCCCTCGGCTGACCCCTTACCGGCGCGCATGACGCCGGCCGGCGTTCACGACGTCCGGTGCCGGGTCGTCGCCAGGGCCCCTTCACACAAGGGTTTCCACACCGTTGACTTCCATCATTTCGCAGGCCCTGATCCCCTATGGCTGGGACGAGGGCCTGGAGCAGGACTTCGCTCCATATCGTGAACAGGGGCTCGTCCCCGCACGCGTCGCCGCCGTCGACCGCGGTCAGTGCGACACCGTCACCGAAGCCGGCCCGGTTCGGGCCGACACCACTCCCGTGGCCTCGTCCGACCCGGTGCAGGGCCCCTGCACGGGGGACTGGGCGGCGCTGCGGATCGGGGAGCATCCGGCGATCGCCGCCCTGCTCCCCCGCCGTACCGCCATCGTGCGGTCCTCGGCCTCCCGCGACTCCCGCGGGCAGGTCCTGGCCGCCAACGTCGACACCGTCGCGATCGCCGTCTCGCTCGCCGGGCCGGTCGACCTGGGCCGGATCGAGCGGCTGCTCGCGCTGGCCTGGGAGAGCGGCGCCCGGCCGGTGATCGTGCTGACCAAGTCCGATCAGTGCGCCGACCCCGCCGCCGAGGAGGCCGAGGTCGCCCTGGCCGCGCCCGGCGTCGAGATCGTCTCGTGCAGCGCCGCCACCGGGGACGGCGTCGACATCGCCGCCGCCGTGCTCACCGGCACGGTGGTCCTCATCGGCGTGTCGGGGGCCGGCAAGTCCACCCTCGGCAACGCGCTGCTGGGCGCCGAGGTGCTCGCCACCAACGCCGTACGCGACGCCGACGGCAAGGGCCGGCACACCACCGTGCGCCGCGAGCTGCTCCCGCTGCCGGGCGGCGGCGTGCTCATCGACACGCCCGGGCTGCGCGGCGTCGGGCTCTTCGACGCCGCCGAGGGGCTCCAGCAGGCCTTCGCGGACGTGGAGGGGCTGGCGGCGGACTGCCGCTTCGCCGACTGCGCCCACCAGAGCGAACCCGGCTGCGCCGTGCTCGCCGCGATCGAGGAACGAACCCTGCCGCGGCGGCGGCTGGACAGCTACCGCAAACTGGTCCGGGAGAACGAGTGGATCGCCGCGCGCGGCGACGCGCGGCTGCGCGCCCAGCAGGAGAACCGGTACAAGGAGATCAGCAGATCGCTGCGGCAGAAGTACAAGATCGACGGGAAGAAGCGATGAGCGCCGGCATGAACGTCTGGAAGACCAGGCCCGAGACCGGGCAGGACGTCGCGGCCGTGCGCCGGATCGTGCTGGCCGCGTTCCCGACGGCCGGGGAGGCCGACCTCGTCGACGCCCTGCGCACCGGCCCGGCCTGGCTGCCGGGCCTGTCGTGGGTGGCCGAGACGCCCGACGGTGAGCTCGCCGGTCACGCGCTGCTGACCCGCTGCCATATCGGCGGCTCGGACGCCCTCGCGCTGGCCCCCGTCTCCGTCCTGCCCGCGTACCAGAGGCAGGGTGCGGGCGCGGCGGTCACACGGGCGGTGCTCCAGGCGGCCCAGGAGCGGGGCGAGCCGCTGGTGGTCGTGCTCGGGCATCCCGAGTACTACCCCAGGTTCGGGTTCGTCCCGGCCTCGCGAATGGGGATCGGGGTGTCGTTCGAGGTCCCCGACGAGGCGTTGATGGCGCTCGTTCTCGACGACTCCGGGCCCGTCCCGTCCGGGACGATCCGGTACGCGCCGCCGTTCGGCGTCTGACCAGGCCCTGGCCGGCGGGGAGCCTCGACGCCCCCGCCGGCCAGGCACGTTCACCCCGGCCGGGTCAGTTGCTGAGGCGCCGGTAGCGGCGCACCGACAGCGGCAGGAACACCGCCACGATCGCCACCGGCCACACCACGGCCAGCAGGATCGGATGCTGCGCCGCCCAGGACTCGCCACCGACGCCGGGGTTGCCGAACAGCTCCCGGCAGGCGGCGACGGTCGCCGACAGCGGGTTCCAGGCGGCGATCGCGCCGAGCCAGCCGGGCATCTGGTCCGGCGAGACGAACGTGTTGGCGACCATCGTCAGCGGGAACAGCGGCGCCCACGCCACCGCCGCGGCCTCGGGCCCGACCATCAGGCCGACCATGATGCCCGCCCAGACCAGCGCGAACCGCAGCAGCAGGAGCAGCCCCACCGCCGCCAGCGCGCGGACGGGCCCCTGGTGGAAGCCCCAGCCGACGGCCAGCCCGCAGGTGATCAGGATCGCCAGCTCCAGGACGGAGGTGACCATGTCGGACAGGCTGCGCCCGAGCACCACCGCCGACGGCGACATCGGCATCGACCGGAACCGGTCGGTGATGCCCCGGGCGGCGTCGGTGGACACCATCGTGATCGTCGTCGCGATCCCGAACATCATCGTCTGGCCGAACAGCCCCGGCAGCAGGAACTCGCGGTAGTCCCCGCCGCCCTCGACCAGCATCGCGCTGCCGAACACGAACCCGAACATCAGCACCAGCATGATCGGCCAGAGCAGCTGGTAGGCGATCACCCCGGGATTGCGCACCCAGTGGATCAGCTCGCGGCGGGCGACGGTCCAGCCGTCCAGCCACGCCCAGCCCAGCCGGCCCAGCGGGCCCGAGGGGACGGCCGGTACGGCGGGCGCCGTCATGCGACCACCTCCGGCACGGCCGGGGAATCGGTCGCGGCACCGGCGTCGTCCGCCTCTGCGGCACGGTGGCCGGTGAGCCGCAGGAACACCTCGTCCAGCGTCGGGCGGCGCAGCGCCACGTCCTCGACCTCGGCGCCCGCGTCGGTGAGCGCCCGCATGATCTCGGTGAGCGCCCCGATGCGGTCCCGGACGGGGGCGCTGATCCGCCGGGTCTCCGGGTCGGTCTCCGGCTCGGCCTCCGCGATCCGCGCGACGGTCCGTACCGCCTCCGGCAGGTCCGCCGGATCGCGCAGCACCAGATCGATCCGGTCGCCGCCGATCGCGGACTTGAGCCGCTCGGGGGGACCGTCGGCGATCACGCGGCCGGAGTCGAGCACCGCGATCTGGTGCGCCAGCCGGTCGGCCTCGTCCAGGTACTGCGTGGTGAGCAGCACCGTCGTACCGCCGGTGACCAGGGCGCGGACGGCCTCCCACACCTCGTTGCGGCCGCGCGGGTCCAGGCCGGTCGTGGGCTCGTCCAGGAACAGCACGCGCGGGGCGAGGATGAAGCTCGCGGCCAGGTCGAGCCGGCGCCGCATGCCGCCGGAGTAGTGCTTGACGCGCTTGCCCGCCGCGTCGCCGAGCCCGAACCTTTCCAGCAGCTCATCGGCCCTGCGCCGGGCCGCCACGCCGCGCAGGTGGTAGAGCCGCGCCCACATCTCCAGGTTCTCGCGGCCGGTGAGGATCTCGTCCACCGCCGGATGCTGCCCGGCCAGCCCGATCTTGCGCCGTACCCGCGCGCCCTGGCGGGCCACGTCGAATCCGGCCACCGAGACCCGTCCCGCGTCGGCCCGCAGCAGCGTGCTCAGGATCCGGACGGCGGTGGTCTTGCCCGCGCCGTTGGGGCCGAGCAGCCCGCAGACCGTTCCCTCGCGTACCTCCAGGTCGAAGCCGTCGAGCGCGGCGGTCGCACCGAACCGCTTGCGCACCCCCTCGGCGACGACCGCCGATGCCGTCGAACTCAAAGGAGCACATCCCTTCCATAGTTGGATACTCGCTTGTATTTTTGGGACATTAGCGTCCCAAAGAGAGAGTTACAAGATCCATCATGGTTGTCAAGTGATACTTTTTCTGCGATGAGCACGACCGAGACACCCGAATCAGGGGTGCGCGGCCGCACCCGCCGCGCCATCCTCAGCGCCGCCGCCTCGCTGCTGGCCCGCCGGCACGGCGCGACGCTGGCGGAGATCGCCGAGGCCGCCGACGTGGGGCGCAGCACCCTGCACCGCTACTTTCCCGACCGCGACGAGCTGATGAGGGCGGTCGTCGAGGACTCCCTGGAGGCGATCGGGCGCTCGGTGGAGGGCGCGGCGATCGGCGACGGCCCGCCACTGGAGGGAATGCGGCGGCTGGTCGCGGCCATGGTGGAGGCCGGCGACCGGATCATGTTCCTGTGGGGCGATCCGCGCGTGCTGAAGGAGTACGGTCCCGAGCCCTGCGAAGGGGACGAGGACTACGACGACGACCCTGTGCTGCGCCTCATCGAGCGAGGCCAGGCCGAGGGCGTGTTCGACGCCGAGGTCAGCGCCGCGTGGATCCAGCACACGCTCTGGGCACTGGTGTTCACCGGGGTGGAGGACGCCGACAAGGGACTGCTCCCCCGGCACGGCGTCACCGCCACCGTGATCCGCACGTTCGAGAACGGCATCCGCCCCCAGGCGTGAGCGGCGGGTGTCAGGCGGGGGCGGGTTCCATCTCCTTGAGCATCGCCTGCAGCGCCAGCTGGTCGGGCCCGATGTAGGGCGCGGTGTCCGGGGCGCTCGCGAGGGTGTCCAGCAGGGCCTCCGCCGTGCGGTGCGCCGGTGGCAGGTGCGAGCTGAGCACCGTCGGCGGGTCGAGCCGCCGCAGCGGTTCCAGCGAGGCATGGAACGCCGTCCGGTCGACCTGGGCGACCCACGGGCTGTCGACCGAGGTCCACAGCCGCTGGCCGGCGACCAGATCATCGTGCGGGATCGCCGCGATGTCGTCGCTCTGGCCGAGGTCGGCGCTGGTCAGCGGCGCGCCGAAGCAGTCGGAGCTGAAGCAGGTCCCGGTGCGCTCGTCGACGAGTCCCGTCGTGGCGGCGCTGTCGTACACCGGCGGCCGGAAGGCGGTGAGCCGGCGGTCGCCGACGTCCAGCGACTGCCCGGGATTGAGCAGGAACACCCGCTCGGGCGGGACGGGCCGGTCGAGCGACAGCAGGCCCATGCCGAGGTAGGTGGTCACCAGCCGCGCGTCCGGAGCCGCCTCCAGGATGTCGAAGACGCTCCCGGTGTGGTCGCGGTCGGGGTGGGTCAGGTAGATCCAGCGCAGGTCCGCGGGATCGACCAGCGACCACAGCTCCCGCAGGAACTCCGGCCGCGAGGCGCGCAGCCCGGTGTCGATGACCATCGGCTCCCTGGCGTGCAGGACGTAGGCGTTGACGGGCAGGAATCCCAGGCCCGGGATAGGGACGACGTCCGACAGGGCGGCGACATCGGGGGCGGGGCGTGAGATGTGCATGGTGGTCCCCAGAGGTTGATCGGGGGGTACTTCCCAGTAGATACCCGTACGACCACTTTGCGGCTATGGCCCCGTAAAGAGTGAGCCGTGCTTTCGGCCGCCGCGCTCAGCCCCGCCCGCCGGCGGCGCGGGTGGCGCGGGCGCCCATCTCGCGCAGGTAGTCGATCAGCTCCGGCGGCCCGTGCACCTCGAACGCGCAGCCCAGCATGATCAGCCGGAAGGCCAGCCACTCCAGGGTGTCGCTGTGGCCGTTGAGCCGGCAGCTGTGATCGTCGATCGGCTCGATCTCGCCGGGACGGTCGCCCAGGCGGCCCCTGGCCTGGTCGGCCGGAAGGTGCAGCGTCGCCACGGCCTGATAGGTGGGGGCCAGTGAATGGAGCTTGTCCCGCACGAACTCCGCCGCGTCCTGCCCGGGAGGTTCGCGCGGTACGAACCGCTGCCCGGTGGGGAAGGGCTCGCGCACGCGGTCCACGCGGAAGATCCGCCAATCGTCGCGGTCGGCGTCGTGGGCGACGAGGTACCAGCGCCGCCCGGCCGGTACGAGGCGATGCGGCTCCACCAGGCGCCGCGTCCCGGTGCCGTCCACCGCCTCGTAGGCGAACCGCAGCCGCTCCCGGTTGGCGGCCGCCGCCGCGATCGCGGACAGGACCTCAGGATCGACGCTCGGGCCCGCCCCGCCCGACAGCGGGACGGTCACGGCGTTCAGCGCGCCGACCCGGCGGCGCAGCCGGGACGGGAGCACCTGCTCCAGCTTGGCCAGCGCCCGGACCGAGGCCTCCCCGATCCCCTCGACGGCGTTGCCGGCCGCCGTGCGCAGCCCCACCGCGATCGCCACCGCCTCCTCGTCGTCCAGCAGCAGCGGCGGCATCGCCGTACCGGCCACCAGGCGGTAGCCCCCCATCGGGCCCATCGTCGCCTCGACGGGATAGCCGAGCTCGCGCAGCCGGTCGATGTCGCGCCGGATCGTCCGCGGGCTCACCCGCAGCCGCTCGGCGAGCTCGCCGCCCGCCCATTCGCGCGGCGCCTGCAGGAGCGACAGCAGGTTCAGCAGCCGCGCCGGAGTGTCTCCCATACCGTCGAGGATGCCGTACGTCGAGGACACATTCTGACCTAGACGGCTCCTAGAGTGATCACATCGCACCACGGCACCGCACGAGGAGCAGCTATGCAGCGGATGAACTGGGACGAGGTCTGCGCGCGGCGCCTGGAGCGGCACGCGCTGACCGTACCGTCCAAGGAGGCGCGGCCCTCCGACATCGTCGCCGCCATGGCCGGCGTGCACGCCCAGGTGCTGACGGCCGCCGAGCTGGGCATCGCGCAGCGGATCGAGGGCGCGACGCGCGTGGACGTACGCAAGGCGCTGTGGGAGGACCGGAGCCTGGTCAAGACGCACGGGCCGCGCGGCACCGTGCATGTGCTGCCCGCCCGTGACCTGGGCATGTGGATCGGCGCGCTGACGTCGCTGCCGCCGGCCGGCCAGTCCGCGCCCGGACTGCGGATGACGCCGGAGCAGACCGACGAGGTCGTCGAGGCGATCGGGGACGCCCTGCGCGACGCCGAACTGACCATCGACGAGCTCGACGACGCGGTCCGCGTGCGGACCGGGCCATGGGCCGCCGAGATGGTGATGCCCGCGTTCCAGGGCATGTGGCCCCGATGGCGGCAGGCCCTGCACGAGGCCGGGATCCGGGGCGTGATGTGCTCCGCACCCAACCGGGGCCGGAAGGTCACCTACACCAACCCGCACCGGTGGCTGCCCGACCTCGAGCCGATGGACGCCGCCGAGGCGCTGCCCCGCCTGGTCCACCAGTACCTGAACGCCTACGGCCCCGCCACGCCCAAGCGGTTCGCGCACTGGCTGAACGCGCCGGTGACGTGGGCGAACGAGGTGTTCGCCTCGATGGCCGGCGAGCTGGAGCAGGTCGACGTCGAAGGCTCGGTGGAGTGGGTGACGGCCGGGGACACCGCCGTCCCGTCCGACCCGCCGCGAGGCGTACGGCTGCTGCCCTACTTCGACACCTACGCCTACCGGGTCGGCAACCAGCCGCCCCAGATCCTCTACCCCGGCGAGGCCGCCGACCGGGTCCTGCCCGCCAACTTCCAGGTGCTGCTGGTGGACGGGGTCGTCGCGGGGCTGTGGCACCAGCGCCGTTCCGGCCGCAGGCTCACCGTCACGGTGGAGCCGCTGGTCACACTCTCGCCGGGGCAGCTCGCGGACCTGGACGCCCAAGTGGAGCGGGTCGGCGAGATCCTGGAGGCCGAGCCGGAGATGACCATCGGCAAGGTCACCGTCGGCGGCCACGCCTGAGGCGTCGGTGTTCCCCGGCTCGATCGCGCCGCCCGCCACCCTGAGCCGGCAGGTCCAGGGTGGCGGGCTCGCGTGCTCACGCGGCTCTGACCTCGACGGCCCGGCGCACCTCCTCGTTGATCAGGTCGAAGTTGATGGTGGCCCCGGCGCGCAGGCCGTCGGCGGCCGAGGTGATGAGCTGGGCCATGATGTCGGTGACGTTGCCCGCCACCCACACCCCCGGCACGGTGGTCGCGCCGGTGGGGTCGGACGGTACGGACGAGCCGATGACGGCTCCGTTCACCTCCGTGTCCTCCGACTTCAGGCCCAGGGTCGCCAGCACGTCGGTGACGGCGGTGAAGCGGGGGGCGACCGCGAGCGCCTGCCGCGCGATCACCTTGCCGCCCGCCAGCCGCACGCCGGCGAGCCGGCCGTCCTCGATCTCCAGCGCCTCCACCTCACCGTCCACGACGGACACGCCGCGGGCGGCCAGCTCCTCGTACTGCTCCTCGGACGGCTCGGCCGCGGTGTGCAGGAACAGGGTCACGTCCTTGCTCCACTGGCTCCACAGCAGCGCCTGGTGAACCGCCATCGGGCTGCCGGCCAGGATGCCGATCGCCTGGTCGCGTACCTCCCAGCCATGGCAGTACGGGCAGTGCAGCACGTCCCGTCCCCACAGCTCGGCCATCCCGGGCAGCTGCGGCAGCTCGTCCACCAGCCCGGTGGTGATCAGCAGCCGGCGCGCGCCGTACACGGTCCCGTCCTCCGACAGCACGTCGAACCGGCCGTCCTGCCTGCGCCGCGCGGAGACGACGCGGCCTGACACGATCTCCCCGCCGTAGCCGGTCACATCGGCGCGGCCCGCGGCCAGCAGGTCCTGCGGCGCTACGCCGTCCAGCCCCAGGTAGTTGTGCGCGTGGGCCGCCGGGGCGTTGCGCGGCCGTCCCGCGTCCACCACCAGCACCGAGCGCCGCGCCCGTGCGAGCGCCAGCGCCCCGCTCAGCCCGGCGGCGCCGCCGCCCACGATCACCACGTCATAGTCCTTGCTCTCGCCCATTGCGATGCACCTCCGACCGAGAGGATGCGCCGGCGATGCACGGATTGACAAACCTTGTTGCCGCATCGGCAAACGGCCAGGGTGCCCTGCTAGTGTTCGCGTCGTACCGGACGAGGAGGTGAGACCCATTACCGCTGCAGCAGACCGGGTGCTCTCCTCCCGTCGGTGTCGCAGGTGACCCAGGGAGCGCCCGCCACGGCATCCTGAAAGGTCCCCATGCCTGATTCCTTCTCCACCATCGTCGGCACGCTCCGCTCGGCCGGCTGCGTCTTCGCCGAGGACGAGGCGCGGCTGCTCACCGCCGCGGCCCGCACGCCCGGCGAACTCACCGCGATGATCGGCCGCCGGGCCGCCGGCCTCCCCCTCGAACACGTCATCGGCTGGGCCGAATTCCGCGGGCTGCGGATGGCCGTCGGCCCCGGCGTCTTCGTCCCCCGGCGGCGGACCGAGTTCCTCATCGAGCAGGCCATCGGCCTCGTACCCCCGCGAGCGGTCGTGGTCGACCTGTGCTGCGGCTCGGGCGCGCTCGGCGCGGCGCTGGCCGACGCCCGCCCCGGCATCGAACTGCACGCCGCCGACATCGACCCCGCCGCCGTACGCTGCGCCCTCCGCAACATGCCCGCCGGTGGCCGGGTGTACGAGGGCGACCTGTTCGATCCGCTGCCGACCTCGCTCCGGGGCCGCGTCGCCGTGCTGCTCGCCAACGTCCCGTACGTGCCCACCGGGGAGGTCGGACTGCTCCCGCCGGAGGCCCGCGAGCACGAGGCGCGGGTCGCCCTGGACGGCGGCGCGGACGGACTGGAAGTGCTGCGCCGCGTGACCGCCGAGGCGCCCGCGTGGCTGGCGCCGGGCGGGCACCTGCTGTTCGAGGCGAGCCGCCGCCAGATCCCCGATGCCGTCGAGATCGTCGCCCGCGACGGACTGGCCCCGCGCGTGGTCACCTCGGAGGAATGGGACGCCTGCGTGGTGATCGGGACCCAGGGCCCGTCCCGTCCAGGGGCCACCGGGGCGGCCGGCTCATAGCCGGGCGAACCGGGGCATTTGCCGTCCTGGCAACAAAGTTTGCCAGGACGGCGGGTAGGGACGCAGCATGCACGTGTGACGGCCAAGGAGGGAACACCGATGCATGAAGACGACCAGGCGGGCCAAGAGTTCTGGGACTCCCGCTACAGCGAGAGCGAGCAGATGTGGAGCGGCAAGCCCAACGACGCCCTGGTACGCGAGGTCACCGGCATGACGCCGGGCCGGGCCCTGGACCTGGGTTCGGGTGAGGGCGCCGACGCGATCTGGCTGGCGCAGCAGGGCTGGCGGGTCACCGGTACCGACATCTCCGGCGTCGCCCTGGACCGGGCCGCCGGGCACGCGCGGGACGCGGACGTCGACGCCCTGATCGAGTGGCGGCGGCACGACCTGGGCGAGTCCTTCCCCGAGGGCGAATGGGACCTGGTCTCCGCGCAGTTCCTGCACACGCCCGGGGAGATGCCGCGCGAGAAGATCCTGCGGGCCGCCGCAGCGGCCGTCGCGCCCGGCGGCGTGCTCCTGATCGTCGGGCACGCGAGCGGGCCGTCGTGGGACCACGAGCACCATGACATGCACTTCCCCACGACCGACGAGGTCCTGCTGTCCCTGGAACTCCCCGAAGGCCAGTGGGAGGTCCTGCGCAGCGAGGAGCACGAGCGCGTCCAGACCGGCCCGGACGGGCAGCCGGGCCACCGCACCGACAACACGCTCAAGCTCCGGCGGCTCCGCTAGTCCGCCGCACGACCGCGCCGAGGATCTGCTGCGCCGGCCGGCGCAGCAGGTCCTCGATGCCCCCGCCGGGCATGGCGGCGTGGCTCAGAGGTCCGGTTCGGCGGCGGAACCGGCGATCGGCCGCACGTCCACGTACTACTCGCGGCAGATCAGTTCCTCGCTTCACGGACGTCCTTCCCCTGTTCGGCGAACGCCTTGAAATCCTGCATGTGCTGCTGCGACTGCTTGTGGAAGGAGCCGGGCATCACCAGCCCCACCAGCCGCATCAGCAGGCCGCTGAACCGGTATTCGCTCTCTTGCTCCCACAGCGTCGTCTCCGGAGCGGCCTCGGTCAGCCGATCGCGCACGAGGCTCCACATGCCCGCGCCGGCGATCTCGCGGTCGAAGTGGACGACGCTGCCCTTCGGGATGCCGCGCAGGTCTGCCGGATCACGGCGTGTGATCGTCTCGGTGCACTCGAACCTGCGCCGCCCCGACTGCATCACGACCCGCGACTTGGTACCGAACTGCCCGTGCATCCCGTCCACCGGCTCGTGCAGCACCAAGCCCCGCAGCCACTTCGGTAGGTGTGCCGGGTCGGCGAGCAGTTGGGCCACCCGCTCCCGCGGCAGGGCGATCTCGATCGAGTTGGTGTACTTCATCGCGCATTCTTTCCAGGTGTGGGACAACATGTTGCTGCGCTGCTCGTCCTGCTCCTCAACGGAGAGGTCCGAGCATCCGGCTCGCGATTGACCATGCTCGTCGGGGGTTGCGCGCCAGGGATGCCGGTCAGCCCACCGCAGCGGGGAAGTCAGGTCGGGTCGGGTGCGTAGAACCTGGTGGTGGCCTCGACCGCGGCCGCGACGTGCTCGGGTTCACCACCGGCGGCCAGGTGAGCCTCGCCCCATGCCGCGGCACTGCGCCGGATGAACTCGCGCCCTTCGGGCGACTTCTGGACCCCCTCATGGCCGGTGGTGTCGCCACCGGCCAACAGCCAGGCCAGGGCGAGGAGGGCCAGGTCCCAGCCGACGCCGCCGGCACCGGGGCCGTAGGTCGGGAAGAGAGGTTCCTCGACGACCGCTGCGTGGATCAGCTGCAGTTCGGTGTCGCCGGCCGGGCCCGGGACCAAGCGCACTTCCACCTCGCTCGTGCCGGGCCAAGCGTCGGCCTCCGGCCCGTAGAGCCAGGACACCTTCAGCAGACGTGGCGGCTCGCACCGGAGGATCTCGCCGTGCTCACCACCGTCCAACTCGAACTTCCCGCCAAGCCGCAGATCCCCGGTGACCGGTTTCAACCAGCGGCGCAGCCGCTCGGGGCTGGTAACGGCGTCCCAGACGTCCTCGATCTGCGCTTCGTATCGACGCCGCACCTCGATGGTGTACGCCTCGCCGGCGGGCACGCTGCCCTTGCCCATTGCCCGGTGCGCGGCGGCCAGTTCGTCCAATATGTCTTTCATGTCATGTTCCCTTCGCTGACGGATCGGTCTTATCCGCATCGGTGCCGGACTCGGCCGGTCGTGCGGGCTCCCCACCAGCCGGAGTCCGAGCTGCACGCCTGCCCCGGGCCAGCTCGGTTCCCAGAGCGTCGAGGCGTTGTTCCCACAACCGGCGAAACCGGTCCAACCACGCGTCAACCTCGCTCAGCGGCGCGGACTCGACGGCGTAGAACCGGCGAGCGCCCTCAGCCCGCACCGACGCGAACCCGCTGTCACGCAGCACGCGCAGATGCTGTGAGACACCCGGCTGGGAGAGTCCGAACTCGGCCCGGATCACGTCCGTGATCGCGCCAGAGGTCTGCTCGCCGTCGGCGAGCAGCTCCAGAATGCGCCGGCGCACCGGGTCGCCGAGGATGTCGAACGCGTGCACGATTCAGAATCATACCAGTCCCCACTTATATAAGTCAGTGCTGGCATCCTGATCCGCGTTCGGCTTGGAGTTCGTTCGCGGATTCTGCGATGGCAGACGAGTGCGGAGGACGCCGACGAAGGAGGAAGACCGCCTCGCGTTCGTGCCGTCGGGGCCCGCCACGCCGGCCGCAGTCGGCATCGAGAGCCGCGCGGAGTTCGGCGGTCCGGAGGTCCTGCGGAGCGTGACCGTTCCGGAGGAGGCCCCGGGCCGGGCCAGGTCGTGGTCGACGTCGAGGTCGCCGGGGTGCTGTCGATCGACACGGTGGTCCGCAGCGGGCAGGCCGCTGAGATCTTCCCGGCACAGCCCCCGTACGTGCCTGGGGTCGGCGCGGCCGGGCAGGTCAGCGCGGTCGGCGAGGGCGCCGATCGGGAGTGGGTCGGTCGGCGGGTCCTCGCCGACGTCGAGGACGGCGGCTACGCCGAGCGGGTCACCACCGCACTGGAGAACGTGATCCCGATTCCGGACGGCGTGGGGACGTGGGAGGCGATGGCGTTGCTGCACGACGGTGCCGGGGCGCTGTCCGTCTTCGACCGGGTCGACGTGCAGCCCGGCATGACCGTGCTGGTGCAGCCGGCCGCCGGTGGCCTCGGTAGCGGGCTGGTACAGCTCGCCGCCGCCGCCGGAGCCCGCGTCATCGGCGCCGCCCGCGGCGCCCACAAGCTCAAAGTCGTCAAGGAACTCGGCGCCGACCTGGTGGTCGACTACACCATGCCCGGCTGGATCGATCAGATCGCCGGCGTGAACGTGGTCTTCGACGGCGTCGGGGGTGACCTGGGCCAGGCCGTGTTCGCACGCGTGCAACGCGGCGGCACGTACTCCAATTACGGGTTCGCCGGTGGCGGGTTCACCGAGATCGACCGGGAACGGGCGGCGCTGAGCGTTACGAGCCGGCCTCCGGACGTGCCTGCCGAGCGGACACCAGGGTAAGGCCCATAAATTTCTATCAACAGTTACTGTGATAGAAGTAATGGATGCGGATACCTATCAACGATTACGCCGCGGGAGCGGCCGTGGCGACCGAGCTGGTCAACACCTCGCCGACCGTGCGCGCCGCCACGGGCGAGGCCCTTCCGGATCCGGACGCGCTGGCGCTCTTTCTGGCCGGGCACGGCATCCGGCTCGACGCCATGGCCCATGGGCGGCCCCTGACGGGTGAGGACCTGTTCGACGTGCAGCTGCTTCGCCGGGAGGTGCGCGGCGTCGTGGAGACCGAGACCGAGGACCAGGCCGTAGCGGGCGCGACCGTGCTGCTCGGCCGCGCCGCCCTCGGCCCGGTCCTGCACCGTGATTCCGGTGGCCGGTGGCAGTGGTACGTCCCGACCGCCGCAGGCGCGCCGCTCGCCGAGGAGCTGGCCGCGTTCATCGGTACGGGCCTTCTCGGCGCCGTACGGGCGCTGGGCCACGAGCGCTTCCGCCCCTGCGCCGCCCCTGACTGCCGCGGCGTGTTCGTCGACACGAGCAAGGCCGGACGCCGCCGCTACTGCATGCCCGACCTGTGCGGCAACCGCGTCAACGTCGCCAACCACCGCGCCCGCCGGCGGAGCGTGACCCGGTGAGCGCCCCCGAGACCGGTGCGGAGCACGGCCCTGCGAGCCGCCCGCCGCTGCGGGACGCCCTCCGCCTTCCCGACGGCACCTGGATCCGCGGCCGCGGACTGCGCCGCCCGCCGCCCGAGGGCCCGGCGCCCGACTTCGGCCTCTACCTGGGGTCGAGCCGCCTGCGAAGCCGCCACGCCGGCGCCCTTTCCTGGCCGCATGAGTGGATCGACTGGCCCGACTTCCTGCTCCCCCGCGACCGGGACCAGGCCGTCCGGCACATCCGCGCGCTGTACGAGCGGGCGCGGGCCGGCGAGTCCGCCGAGGTCGCCTGCGGGGGCGGCGTCGGCCGTACCGGCACGGTCATCGCCTGCCTGGCCGTCCTCGCCGGGCACGACCCGGCCGGAGCCGTCGCCTGGACGCGCGAGCACCACCATCACCGCGCGGTCGAGACGCCCTGGCAGCGCCGCTGGGTATCCCGGTTCCCGGCCGGCTGACCTCCCTGCCGATGGTGTCCGGGAAGGGCGTGCCGATCATCGTTTCTCGCGCCGGCCGATGGGTCCGCCGCCTTCCGCTCAACCGTGCAGCCGTTCGTTGAGCCGTGCGGCCTGTCGTGTGAGGTGTTCGCGTTCGGGGAGGCTGGGCGCCGATTCGGCGGCTTCGGCGTAGAGCCGTGCCGCGGTCACCGGGTCGCCGTCACGCTCGTGCAGGTACGCCTTGACGGCGGTGTGGCGGGGCAGGGCGGGGTCGAGTCCGGCCAGGGCGGCCAGGCCGGCCCGGGGGCCGTCGGCCTCGCCGACCGCGACGGCCCGGTTGAGGCGGGCCACCGGGTTGCCGGTGAGGCGCACCAGTTCGTCGTACCACTCGACGATCTGCACCCAGTCGGTCTCCTCGGCCGCCTGGGCGTCGGCGTGGAGCGCGGCGATGGCGGCCTGGGCCTGGAACTCGCCCAGGCGGTCGCGGCCGAGGGCCGCCTGGAGCACCTCGACGCCCTCGGCGATCAGGCGGGTGTTCCACAGGCCGCGGTCCTGCTCGGCGAGGGGCACCAGCCTGCCGCCGGGACCGGTCCGTGCCGGGCGCCGGGCGTGGTGCAGCAGCATGAGCGCGAGCAGGCCCGCGACCTCCTCATTGTCGATCTCGGCCGCCAGCCGGCGAGTGAGCCGGATCGCCTCGGCGGCGAGGTCGACGTCGCCGGAGTACCCCTCGTTGAAGACCAGGTAGAGCACGCGCAGCACCGTGGCGACGTCACCGGGCTCGCTGAACCGGACGCCCGAGACGGTCCGCTTGGCCCTGCTGATCCGCTGAGCCATGGTCGCCTCCGGGACGAGGTAGGCCTGCGCGATCTGCCACGTGGTCAGGCCGCCGACCGCGCGCAGCGTGAGCGCGACGGCCGAGGCCGGTGTCAGGGACGGGTGCGCGCACAGGAAGTACAGCCGGAGCGTGTCGTCCACCGCCTCCCCCGGACCGGGCGAGGGCTCGACCTCGACGCGTACCTCGCGGTTCCGCCGGGAGGTGTCGGCGCGGGCGGCGTCGAGGAACTTGCGCCAGGCCACGGTGAGCAGCCAGCCCTTGGGATCGCGCGGCGGGTCGTCCCGCCACGCGCGCACGGCCTCGACCAGGGCGTCCTGGACGGCGTCCTCGGCCGCCGCGAAGTCGGCTCCGCGGCGGACGAGGATCCCGATCACGGTGGGGGTGAGGGTGCGCAGCAGGGCCTCGTTCACCGTGCGTCACTCCGTGATGGTCGCGGGCGCGCCGTAGAACGGGCGCACCTCGAGCCACTCGTGGATCGGCCTCCCGCCCGCGCCCGGAGCCGCCGACAGCTCGCCGGCCAGCTCGACCGCCCGCTCGTAGGTCTCGACGTCGATCACCATCCAGCCGGCGATCAGGTCCTTGGTCTCCGCGAACGGGCCGTCGGTGACCGGCGGCCGCCCCTCGCCGTCGTAGCGGACGAACGTGCCCTCCGGGGACAGCGCCTGGCTGTCGACGAACTCGCCGGTGCCCTCGAGCCGAGCCGCGAAGTCCCGCATGTACTGCACGTGGGCGGTGACCTCCTCCGGCGTCCACTGGTCCATCGGCACGTCGTTGACCGATGCCGGCGCGCCCCGGTAGTGCTTGAGCAGCAGGTACTTGGCCATCATGTTCTCCTCGGTGCGGTACGGCCATTGTGGCCGCGTTCACCCCAGGGACGGAGCGGCGCGCCGGTTCTCGACATCCCGCCGCGACTTTTCTCGGCGGATCTTTCCCGGCGCGCTCAGACGTCGCGGCGGTGGACGGCGGTCACGGCGACGGCCACCGCGACGATCGCCCAGGCCGTGAAGACGATCCAGGCCTCGGTGATCGTCACGGGGTACTTGCTCACCCAGCGCATCGGCCCATCGGCCCCCTCGGGCGACAGGCTCCGCGCCGGATTCTCCACCAGGGCGGTCCAGGCGCTGAACGGCATCGCGTTGCCGATCTCCTTCACCCAGCGGTACGTATCGCCCGTGAACAGGCGCGGCAGCAGGACGAGCACGCCGACGATCGCGACGATGGTGCCGGCGGAGTGCCGGATCAGGGCGGCCAGGGTCATCCCGACCACGGCGGACAGCGGAGCGAGCAGGGCCGATCCCGCGATGGCCCGCAGCGTGCCGGGGGCACCGAACGGCAGGCCGATGCTCACCTGGTCGTAGATCGCCTGGGTCACGCCGAACGACATCGCGCCGACGATCGTTCCGTACGCCAGCGTCACCGCCACCACCACGGCCACCTTGGCCGCGACCACCGAGCGGCGGGCCGGGACGGCCGCGAACGTCGTGCGGATCATTCCGCTGCCGTACTCACCGAACAGCGTGGCGGCGCCCACGGCGGCGGCGACGACCATGAGGATCTGGAACGCCTCGGGGACGAACGCCGCGTTCATCGGGTCGATCGCGGTGCGCTGATCGGGGTTCGAGCTGCCCTTGATGAGGTGGACGTTGGATCGGGCGGAGTTCGCGCAGATCCCGATGGAGACCAGCGCGCCGATCACGAACGCCGCGGAGGTCGAGCGGAGCGACCGCAGCTTGATCCACTCGGCGGCGAGCAGGTCGCCGAACCGGACGCGGGTCTCGGTCACCGGCAGGGTCGATGTGCTCATCGGGATTCCCCTGACCGGTGTTCGGTGCTGCCGGCGGTGAGTTCCATGAACGCCTGCTCCAGGGACGAGCTCCGGGCGGTGACCTCCTGCAGCAGGAGGTGTCTCTCGAAGGCGAGCTCGCTGACGCGGTCCGCGGTGAGTCCGGTGACCGTGTACGACCCGTCCGCCGCGGGCTCCAACGCGCCGCCCGCGGCGACCACGATGGCCTCCAATGCGGCGGAATCGGACGTCCGGACGGTCACGCTCTGCCGCGTACCGCGAGCGGCGAACGCCGTCAGGGACTCGGCGGCGATCAGCTCGCCCCGGCCGATCACGATCAGCTGGTCGGCGGTGTGCTCCATCTCGGTCATCAGGTGGCTGGAGACGAAGACGGTCCGGCCCTCGGCGGCCAGCCGGTGGAACAGCCCGCGGACCCACAGCACGCCCTCGGGGTCCAGCCCGTTCAGCGGCTCGTCGAACAGCAGCACGGGCGGGTCGCCCAGCAGCGCGGTGGCGATCCCGAGCCGCTGCTTCATCCCCAGCGAGTACCCGCCGATGCGGCGCCGCGCCGCGCTCGCCAGCCCCACCTCCTCCAGCAGTTCGGTGACCCGCCGGCGCGCGATGGCGTTGCTTCTGGCCAGCGCGGACAGGTGCGCCAGCCCGCTGCGCCCGCTGTGGACGTCGCCCGCGTCGAGCAGCGCGCCGACGTCATGCAGCCCGCGCGGCCTCTCCCGGAACGGGCGCCCGCCGATGGTCACGCTCCCCTCGGTGGGCGTGTTCAGGCCGAGGGCCATCCGCAGCGTGGTGGTCTTCCCGGCGCCGTTCGGGCCGAGGAACCCGGTGACGACTCCGGGCCGCACCGTGAAACTCAGCGCGTTCACGGCGGTCGTCCGGCCGTAGCGTTTGGTCAGTTCTCTGGCTTCGATCACGTGGCCAACGGTGCCGGAGGCCGCCCCGGCGCCACATCGGACCGCCGTCCAGTCCTGGGGGTACCATGGGCGTACGCCCGTGGGCCAATGCGCCGGCCGGGTCCGGCCGGTACGGTCACCGTATGAAAGCTCCGCTGCTCAGACGCCTGCCGCCCGGAACATGGACGGCCCTGGCCTGGGTGGCGGCCCTTGCGTACGCGCTGGTGGTGAGCTTCCGGCTGCCGGGCGAGGTGCCGCGGTTCCGTCCCGAGGGATTCGTCGCGCTGTCGGGCACGTCCCTGACCCTCGTGGCGGCGGCCACCGTCATGACGCTGGCCGGCAGCGTCCTGCTGGGCCGCCGGCCGCTGCCTGCGCTGGCCCTGTTCCTGGCCGGGTCGGTGTTCGCGTCTATGGCGCTGAACTCGACCGAGATCACGTTCCCCCAGTTCCTGGCGGCCGATGTCGCGCTCGGCTACATCGCGGCGACCCGGTCCCGCCGGATGTCGGTCATCGCCGTGGCGATGGCCGTGGCGGTCCTGACCGGGCACGCGGCCACGCGGCTGCTGCTCGGTTTCCCCATCGGCACCTCGACGCAGCTGACGGTCGCCTTGACCGCCGTCATCGCCTGGCTGGCCGGCGGCTGGACCCGGCAGAGCCGCGACCACGCCCAGGTGATGCACGCGCAGGCGGTCATGGGTGAACGGCTCCGTATCGCCCGCGAGCTGCACGACTCGGTCGCGCACAGCATCGGCATCATCGCGATCCAGGCCGGTGCGGCCAAGATGGTCATCGACACCCAGCCCGCGGCGGCGCGCGAGGCGCTGGGCAGCATCGAGACCGCCGGCCGCGAGACCCTGGCCGGCCTGCGCCGGATGCTCGGCGCGCTCCGCCAGGCCGACCCGATCACGACCGCGCCGGCCCCGGGCCTGGCCGACATCGAACGGCTCGCCGCGACGACGACGGCCGCCGGCGTCCAGGTCGACGTGCGATGGCAGGGGCGGCGGTGCCCGCTTCCCGCCGAGATCGACCTGTCGGCGTTCCGGATCGTCCAGGAGGCGGTGACCAACGTGGTCCGCCACTCCGGTACGCGCCGCTGCCGGGTCTCGATCGAGCACCGCGACGACGAGCTGGCCATCGAGGTCGTGGACTCCGGACGCGGCGGGCCCGGCATCGGCGGGGGCTACGGCATCGTCGGGATGCGCGAGCGGGTGGGCCTGCTGCACGGCGAGTTCACCGCCGGGCCGCGTCCCGAAGGCGGGTTCCGCGTCGCCGCCCGGCTGCCGGTGGGGTCGCGTTGACGGTACGGGTCGTGCTCGCCGACGACCAGCCGCTGGTACGGGCGGGCCTGCGCATGGTCATCACCGACGACCCCGAGCTCGAGGTCGCCGGTGAGGCCGGGACCGGGAGCGAGGCCGTCCGGCTGGCCCGGGACCTGCGTCCCGACGTCGTGGTGATGGACATCCGGATGCCCGGCATGGACGGCATCGAGGCCACCCGGATCATCACGGCCGACCCCGAGCCCCCGCGCGTGGTCGTGCTGACCACGTTCGACGATGACGACTACGTGTACGGGGCGCTGCGTTCCGGCGCCTCCGGATTCCTGGTCAAGGACATGGCGCTGACCGACATCCTCGCGGCGATCCGGGTGGTCGCCGCCGGTGACGGCCTGATCGCGCCGGGCGTCACGCGCCGCCTGATCGAGCAGTTCGCCCGGCGACCCGAGCCGGCCCCGGTCCCCTGGCGCCGGCCGCCGGACGCGATCACCGACCGGGAGCGCGAGGTGCTGGTCCTGGTCGGCACCGGCCTGACCAACCACGAGATCGCGGCCCGGCTCATGATCAGCGTCGGGACCGTCAAGGCGTACGTGAGCCGGCTGCTGGCCAAGTTGGACGCCCGCGACCGCGTCCATCTGGTGATCATCACCTACGAGATGGGCCTGGTGTCCCCGCCGTCAGGCTGACCGGTCCGGCCGGGTCAGCAGGCCGCGTTCGAAGGCGACGACGACCGCGTGCGTGCGGTCGCTGACGTCCAGCTTGGCGAACACCCGCAGCAGGTGGGTCTTCACCGTGGCCTCCGCGATGATCAGCCGCTTGCCGATGTCGGCGTTGGACAGCCCGTCGGCGACCGCGTTCAGCACGTCGATCTCGCGGGCGGTCAGCGCGACCTGGACGGGGCGCCGCATCCGCGCCACCAGCCGCTCGGCGACGCGCGGCGCCAGCACGGTCTCGCCCCTGGCCGCCGCGTGGATCGCGGCGACGAGCTGCTCGCGCGTGGTGTCCTTGAGCAGGTAGCCGATGGCACCGGCCTCGACCGCGCGCTCGATCTCGGCATCGGTGTCGTAGGTCGTCAGGATCAGCACCCGGGTCCTGGCCGGGCCCGCGACGATCGCGGTGGTGGCCGCGACGCCGTCCAGCACGGGCATCCGCAGGTCGATCAGCGCCACATCGGGACCGAGGCGTTCGACGAGCTCGACGGCCTCCCGGCCGTCGCCCGCCTCGCCGACGATCGCGATGGACGGCTCGGAGGCCAGCAGGGCGACGACACCGGCGCGCATCACCGTGTGGTCGTCCACCACGACGACGCGGAGTCTGTCTTCGGTCACTGTCACACCTGATCGTTCGTGGGGATCACGGCGAGCAGGCGGGTGCCGTCGCCGAGGGAGCTGGTGACGGTGAGCTCGCCGCCGAGCTCGGCCAGCCGCTTGCGCATGCCGTCGAGCCCGAAGCCCTGGGACGGCCCGGGCACGAAGCCGCGGCCGTCGTCGGTGATCTCCAGCTCGACGCCGTCCGGATGCCGCGCCAGGACGACGCCCACCGTCGTGGCGGCGGCGTGCTTGCGCACGTTGGCCAGCGACTCCTGGGTACAGCGCAGCAGCGCGATCCGGGTCTGCTGGTCGCACTCGATGTCGGGCAGGTCCGCGTTGACGGCCAGCCCGGTGTCCTCGGTGAAGCGGTCGAGCGTGCGGCGCAGCGTGCGGGCGACCGACCCGGCCGCGACACCGCTCTGGGGCGCGGCGCCGACGAGCACCCGCGCCTCGGCGAGGTTCTCGCGCGCGGTGCGTTCGATCGACAGCAGCTGCCGGGCGCTCCGGCCGGGATCGTCGCCGATCCCGGCGCGGGACGCCTCGGCCAGCACGATGATGGACGCGAAACCCTGGGCGAGGGTGTCGTGGATCTCCCGCGCGAGCCGTTCGCGCTCCTCCGCGGCGCCCTGGCGCTGGTACGCCTCGGCCAGCCGGAGCCGTGTGGTCTCCAGCTCGGCGCTGAGGCGGCGGGCGCGCTCGTCGCGCTGCCCCAGCACCCGGTGCATCCACAGCCCGAGCAGCACGCCGGCCGCGTACCCGATGAGCGTGGAGACGACATTGCCGGTGAGGAACTCCGCGTCCCAGCCGCGCCGGACCGTACCGCCCACCAGGGTGAACGCGGCGGCGGCGCCGCTGAAGGCGATCGCGTGCCGGGGGCTGCGGGCCAGGATCCAGAAGTGCGGGAGCGACACGATGAACATCGCCGCGCCGCCGCCGAGCTCGTACGACATCGCCCCCAGCACCAGGACGAGCACGCACAGGAACGTGTACGGACTCGCCTTCCGCACGGTCGCGTAGCAGAGGGCGAGCACGGCCAGCAGCGCCAGCGACCCGTACTTGGTCGCGTCCGGCTGGTCGCTCACGGCGATGACCGGGGGGCCGAGGCCGAGGAGGACCCATACGACGTCGTACGACCGGTGCAGTCTCCCGGCCTGGAGCCGGTCGCCGGACTGCGGCCGAAGATCCATACCGGTCAGCCTACTTGCGCGGGCCGACGGCTCTCGCCGGCGGCGGCCGCCGCACGGCGCACGCCCCGTGACGGCCACCAGCTGCGGTCGCCGAGCAGCAGCATGAGCGAGGGAAGGATCATGATCCGGATGATGACGGCGTCCAGCAGCACGGCCACCGCCAGTGCGAAGCCCATCTGCTTCATCTCCATGATGTGGAGCGAGACGAAGCTGGCGAACACCGTCACCATCACGAACGCGGCGCCGGTCACCACGCCGGCCGAGCCGCCGATGCCGTCCAGGACTGCCTGGCGGGTGGGCACGCCGTTCAGCGCCGCCTCCCTGATCCGGCTGATCACGAACACCTGGTAGTCCATCGACAGCCCGAACAGGATCACGAACAGGAAGAGCGGTACCCGGGACCCGATCGAGCCCGTGGAGGTGAAGTCGAGCAGGCCCTCGGCCCAGCCGTTCTGGAAGACCAGGACCAGCAGGCCCAGCGAGGCGCCCGCCGACAGCAGGTTCAGCACCACGCCGACGAGCCCTAGGACCACCGAACGGAACGCCCACACCGTCATGGCGAAGGTCACCAGAAGCAGCGCCCCGATGATGAGCGGCAGCTTGCCCTTCTGGTGCTCGGGATAGTCGGCGTAGCGGGCGACATCGCCCGTCACCGCCGTCTCGACGCCATCCAGGCCGCCCACGGTGGCGGCCACATGGTCGCCGCGCAGATCCCGCAGGGACGACCGCGCCGCGTCGGTGCTCACATGGTGCGGTACGGCCAGCTCCAGGATGCTGATCCGGCCGTCCGGCGAGGTGCGCAACTCCGCCGTGCCGGCGAGCCGCGGGTCGGCCTTGGCTCGTTCGGCCAGGTCGCGCAGCGCGCCGGTCACCTCGCCCGCGCGGTCGGGCGCGGCCCGTACGACGACCTGGTGCATGGCCTTGAGCTCGGGGAACGCCTCGTTCAGCCGGTCGTAGGTCCGCATGGCGGGGATGTCGCGCGGGTGCGTCTCGCGCCCCATGTCGGTCAGGTCGAGCCCGAGGAGCGGGGCGGCGAGGGCGAGCATGACGAGCGTCGCGACGCCCAGCGTGATGGCGGGGCGCCTGCTGGTCGTGCGCAGCAGGGTCGTGGTGATCCGGCCGCCGCCGGTGCTCTGGCGCCGCGTCCGTGCGGCCACGCCGCGAGCGGCCTTTCGGGCGGCGCGGTGTTCGGCCCGTTCCCCGAGCTTGACCAGCAGGGCCGGCAGGACGGTCAGCGAGCTGAGCACCGCGACCAGGGAGACCAGGATCGCGCCGGTGGCGATCGAGGAGAAGATGACGTCGCCGGCCAGGTACAGCGTCGCGCTCGAAACGGCGACCGCGAGCCCGGACAGGACGACGGCCCGTCCCGAGGTGGCGGCGGCCAGCTCCACCAGGGCCCGCGAGGAGAGGCGGCCCGCGGAACGGGCCCGTTCCTCCCGCTCGCGCTTGAGGTAGAACAGCGTGTAGTCGACACCGACGGCCAGCCCGATCAAAAGGATCACGTTCGTTCCCACACCCGCGTCAGGGAAGGCGTGCGAGGCCAGCATCGACAGGCCGACGGCGGCGACGATCGAGGAGAGCGCCAGCAGCAGCGGCACGACGGCCAGCGCGATCGAACCGAAGATCAGCAGCAGCGTGATCAGCGTGACCGGCAGCGCGATCATCTCGGTCCGCGCCAGATCGCTGTCGCGCAGTTCCCCGACCCCCTTGCCGATCGAGGGACCGCCGGTCTCCGCCACCCTCAGCCCGGGATGGGCCGCCTGCACCTGGGCGGTCTGCGCGAGCAGCGGTTCGACGTGCTCCTTGCCGTCGAGTTCGGGACCCCGCATGGTCACATCGACCCGTACCGCCGTGCCGCCGGCCGAACGTACCGGTGCCGCGACTGACTCGACCTCGGCCAGTCCCCGCATCCGTTCGGTGATGTCGCGGGCCGCCTCGCCGACCGCCGCCTGGTCCAGGCGTCCCGTACCGTGCGCGGCGGAGATGAGCACCCGTTCCATGGGCTTCTGCTGCAGCCCGCCCTCGGCCGCCATCGCCTCCGCCCACCCGGCCTCACCGAGCCGGTAGTCCGCCGAGACGGCGGGGTTACCGCCGACCCCGATCCCGATACCCAGGCACAGCGCCACGAACAGGAACCATGCGGCGATCGCCCGCCAGGGATGCCCGGCACTCCACCGGGCCATGCGTACAGGAAGGTTCGTCATGCCGTTAAGGCTGGTCGCCGAGCCGTGGCCGCAGACAGCCTCGACCGGCTGAACCTGGTGTCCACCGATCGGTGGACACCAGGTTCAGCCGCTCTTGCGCGCCTCGATCAAGAAGCGGGACGAGTGGGCGACGAACGTCCCGTCCTCGCGGATCCGCTCGTGCAGATCGCGCAGCCGGTCGCGGTAGGCCTCGACGGTGAAGCCGGGAACCGTCCAGACCACCTTGCTCAGGAAGTAGACGACCGCGCCGATGTCGAAGAACTCCATCCGCAGCCGTTCGGACCGTACATCGACGACCTGCAGGCCGGCGGCCTCGGCTTCGCGGGTCTCGTCATCGGGGTGGCGCCTGCGCCGGATCTCCTCCGGCTGGGGACCGAGGAAGAACTCGACGAGCTCGAACGCGGTCGCCGGGCCGACATGCTGGGCGAAGTAGGTCCCGCCGGGCGCGAGCACGCGGGCGATCTCGTCCCACCACACGCTCGCGGGGTGCCGGCTGGTCACCAGGTCGAACGCCGCGTCGGCGAACGGCAGCGGCGGCTCGTCCGGGCTCGCCACGACCACCGCGCCCCGCGGATGCAGGAGCCGGGTCGCCTTGGCGGCGTTAGGCGGCCAGGACTCGGTGGCCGCCATCGCCGGCGGGAACCTGGTGGCCTCGGCCAGGACCTCTCCCCCGCCGGTCTGGACGTCCAACGCCGCCGACGCGCGAGCGAGCCGTTCGCTCATCAGCCGCTGGTAGCCCCAGGAGGGACGCTCCTCGGTGGCCCGCCCATCGAGCCAGGAGAAGTCCCAGCCCTCGACCGAAACCGATCCGGCCTCCGCCACCAGGTCATCGAACGTGCGCGCCATATCTTGATCATGCCAGCCGGCGGCCCGCCGTCCCGGCCCGCCCCTCGCCCCTCCGGCGTGCGCGACTCGTACGACCTGGAGATACTGGCCCAATGATGCATTTCGCGGACGCCGCGCAGTGGGAGTCGTGGCTGGCCGAGCACCACGAGGACGAGGACGGCGTCTGGCTGAAGATCGGCAAGAAGGGATCGGCCGTCGCCGCCCTCAGGATCGAGCAGGCGCTGGAGGTCGCGCTCTGCTACGGCTGGATCGACAGCCAGCGCAAATCCCATGACAAGGACTTCTTCCTGCAGCGGTACTCGCGCCGCCGCAAGACCAGCCCCTGGTCGCGGGAGAACGTCGAACGCGTGGAGGCGCTGACCGCCGCCGGGCGCATGCGCCCGCCCGGGCTGGCGGAGGTCGCCGCGGCCCAGGCCGACGGCCGCTGGGAGGCGGCCTACGCCGCCCAGCGCAACGCGACCGTCCCGCCCGACCTGGCCGAAGCGCTGGCGGCCGCCCCCGAGGCCGCCGCCCGCTTCGAGGCGCTCGACAAGACCGGCCGCTACCGGCTGATCCTGCCGCTGCTGAAGACCAGGACCCCGGCCGGGCGCGAGGCCCGCCTGCGGAAGACGATCGCGGACCTGCAGAGCTCCTGAAACGTTCCCTCGCCGCCGCGGGCCTCCGGCCATTGCGGACGGCGGGGCCAGGGGCGATCATGGCCGGACGGTGCCGGGTGATCTCCCGGCGAAGCCCTGGGCGCCTTCTGCGGCGGTGCCGTCTTCCTGCTGATGTACCGAAACGGCCACGGGCACATCTACTGGCTGACCCTGGGGGGGAGGAATCCAGGAACAGCGGTTGGCGCTGAGAATGATCTTGGAGGGTTGTGGGCGGTCGGAACGTTCGCTTTGTAACGTGTCGATCGCTGTGGGCTGGTTACCGGTGGGTCGCTCCTACTTTCTTGTGGGCCGGGCGTGGAAGCGCGCGGTCTATGACAACCGGGATCTACTGGAGGGGGCCGTGGATCGTGACGCGTACGTGGTGTGCGTGCTGGAGCACCTGTTCCGTGCCCTGCAGGTGCGGGACGTGTTCGCCGCGCCGTCGTTGCGATGGGGCGACCCGCGAACCCATCTGCTTGCTGGTCCCGCGTGGGAGGCCGTGGCCGAGGATGTGCTGGCGTCGCTGTCGCTGACCGACCCGGTCGAGCAGCACTTGAGCAGCAAGGCCGTGGCGCTGGACGTGGCGCGGAAGCAGATGGCCGCCCGCCTGGAGGAGGCGGGCGATGAGTCCCTGGTGAAGGTGGTCGTCTCGCCTGGCGCTTCGGCCCAGCCGGGGCGGGCGCGGCTGGTTGTGGAGCCGCTGGGAGCGCTGGGCGAGTCGGACACGCTCAAGGAGCTGCGGGCGGTGTGTCAGGCGATGCTGCCCCGCGTCGACCTGCCCGAGCTGCTGCTGGAAGTCCATGAGTGGACCGGGTTCCTGGACGCCTACACCCACCTGGCCGACATCTCCACCCGGATGGACGACCTGCCCATCTCACTGGTGGCGCTGCTGGTGAGCGAGGCGTGCAACGTCGGCCTCCCTCCGGTGATCAAGCCGAATGAGCCGGCGCTGACGCGGGGCCGGCTGTCGCACGTCGACCAGAATTACGTGCGTGCGGAGACCCACGCTGCGGCGAACGCGGTGCTGATCGAGGCGCAGGCCGGCGTGCCGGTCGTGTCGGCGTGGGGTGGTGGGATGCTGGCGTCGGTGGACGGGCTGCGGTTCGTGGTCCCGGTCCGCACCATCAACGCGGGTCCCTCACCCAAGTACTTCGGCTACAAGCGGGGGATCACCTGGCTGAACGCGGTCAACGACCAGATCGCCGGGATCGGGCAGATGGTGGTGCCGGGCACCCCGCGTGACTCCCTGTACATCCTGGATTGTCTGATCAACTTGGATGCCGGGCCCCAAACCCGAGATGGTCACCACCGACCAGACCAGCGACAGCGACATGGTGTTCGGGATCTTCTCCCTGCTCGGGTACCGGTTCGCGCCCCGCTTCGCTGATCTCGGCGACCAGCGGTTCTGGCGCGCCGACCTGCCCCACCCCAGCAGCGACAGGGCGAGTGACTACGGGCTGCTGGAGGCGATCGCCCGGCAGAAGATCAATCTGAGAAAGATCGCCGAGCAGTGGCCGGATATGCGCCGGGTCGCCGGGTCGCCGGGTCGCTGGTCACCAACCAGGTCCGCGCCTACAACCTGCTGCGCATGTTCGCCCGCAATGGCCATCCGACGCCGCTGGGGCGGGCATTCGGTGAGTATGGCCGGATCGACAAGACCCTGCACCTGCTGTCGGTGCTGGATCCGATCGACAACACCTACCGGCGCACCTTGGGCCGTCAGCTCAGCGTTCAGGGAGTCGCGGCAGCGACTCGCCCGCAAGATCTGCCACGGCGGCGGAGGGAGGATCCGCCAGCCCTACCGGGAGGGCCAGGAGGATCAGCTCGCCGCGCTCGGCCTGGTCGTCAACGCCGTAGTGTTGTGGAACTCCACGTACCTGTCGGCGATCGTCGACTACCTGCGCGCGGCGAGCTGGACCTCCAGTGAGGGCGCCGGGGTGACCGACGAGGATGTGGCCCGCCTGTCGCCCCTCGGCCACGCCCACCTCAACTGCCTGGGCCGCTACGCCATCACCTCGTCTGCCCCCGCCAGGGGCTCCGGCCGCTGCGCTCGCCCGCCGACGGCCCAGACGACGAGGAGGGAGCGGCCTGACCGCAGCCCCCGGCGATGGAAGCGGGGCGGCAGCGTCTTCACCCGCTGCAATCCGCGCTGCCGCTCCGCTTCAGGCTCCAGAGTCTGTCTGGCCCGGTCAGGTTGCAGGGAGGGCCGAGCAGGTCAGGACGGTGTCGTGATCGTGGGCGAGTGGCTGCGGTCCGGCGGTCCGTTCGGTCCCCACCAGCGGGACCAAGGGCCCCACCCCTGGGAAGAGTTGGAGCCTCAAGCCGGAGGGGACCCTTTCTGTGTTCACGGCTCTTGGTGCGTGGCTTCAGCGGTGCCGCCGCAGCTTGCCAGGTGAGACCGTGCCGAAGCGGTCGCACGAGGACATGGACAGTAGTCGGGAGAGAAACAGGCCACCGGACTTTCCGGACGACCGGCGTTGTCATCCAGGTCCCGGAGGCGGTGGGGCTCGTCCCGCTGGCCGCGCTGGTCGGAAGGCCTTCCTGAAGGGCCGCGCTGCGGAGGTGGCCTGGATCAGGGGACGCGGTGTTCCAGGAGGGAGCCCTGGCGCAACGTCACCGACATCAGGTCGGTCGGCTCGTCCAGTTCGATGCGGTGCCAGCGGCCGCGCGGAACGATGAAGCAGGTGCCGGACGTCAGCCTGACCATGTCCTCGTCGGCGTCCGGTCGTTCCGGGCGCAGGTAGATGCGCATGGCGCCGGTCAGGCAGCAGACCGCTTCCTCGGCGGCGGGGTGCATCTCCCAGTGATCGGCGTGCACGTCTGCGTCGGTCTCCACGTGGAACGTGGCCAGCTGCCAGCCGCCGAGGTCCTCGGTCATCCTGAGTTCCTCGTCGCGTGCGAGCCCGTCCTGGTGGAAGTGGATCGCGCGGGCGAACATGTCGAGCGCTGCGTGGGTCATCGTGCTCCTTCAGTGCGGAGGCGGTCCTTCTGGACCTTGCCGGCGGGGGTCAGCGGAAGGTCGGTGCGGATGACGATCTGCTTGGGCACCTTGTAGTCGGCGATGGACGCGGCGCAGTGGTCCTTGAGGTCCTGCGGAGTGGTCCGCGCGCCGGGGACGAGTACCGCGTAGTAGCGGCCGATCTCGCCGAGGACGGGGTCGGGTACGCCGATGCCGGCCGCCATGACGACCTCGGGGTGCGCGGCCAGGACGTTCTCGACCTCGATGGGGTAGACGTTGAACCCGCCCTGGACGAACATCTCCTGCCGGCGGCCGCGCAGGGTGAGGAGACCGTCGTCGATGCGGGCCATGTCGCCGGTGTGCAGCCAGCCGTCCCCGCTGACCGTACGGGCCGTCTCGGCGGTTAGGCCGTGGTAGCCGGCCATGACCGATGGCGTCCGTACCAGCAGCTCACCGGTCGTACCGGGGTCCGCGTCCGAGCCGTCGGTGTTGACGATCTTGGCTTGGACTCCGGGCAGTGGCCGTCCGATCGACCGTACGGTGCTCTCCGGGTCGCTGTCCCATGGCGTCATCACCACGGCTCCGGACGTCTCGCTCAGGCCGTAGAGGTTCATCACGGTCGCGTTCGGAAAGGCCCGGGTCAGCCGCCGGAGTAGCGCCGGCTCGGCATTGGCCCCGCCGGTGACGACCAGGCGGACTCCGGACGTATCGGCCGTGTCGATGCCGGGTGTCTCCAGCAGCAGGGTGTGCATCGTCGGCACGCCGACCCAGACGGTGAGGCCGCTCGTCTTGAGGAGTTCGAGGGCGGCGCTGGGGGAGAAGGCCGGGAGCAGTACCGTCCGGGCTCGGGCGGTCAGGGCGGCCAGTACGCAGCAGGTGATGCCGCTGACATGGTTGAGCGGAACGGTGATGGGCAGCACATCGCCGGGTCCCAGCCGCATGTGCCGTGCCTGGGCGGTGGCCGCCGCGAGCTGGCCGCGGTGCGTCAGTGTCGCGCCCTTGGGCCGTCCGGTCGTCCCGGACGTATAGATGATCATGACGGGGTCGTCCGGTGCGACCAGCGCCCCGGCTGCGGCCAGGCGCGCCGCGTCCGGTGGGACGGCTTCGAGGTCGGCGAGGGTACGGTCACCGCCCGTACCGATGGACACGACCTCCCGGAGCTGCGGAAGGGCCCCGCGGGCCCTGGCCAGGATGCCGAGGAAATCGACGTCACCGGCCGAGGGAACGGTGAAGACCGAGCGGGCGCCCGAGTCGCCCAGGATGTGCGCGATCTCGCTGTCGCGATAGCGCACGCTCAGGCCCACCACGACCGCCCCGATCTTGGCGGCGCCGAAATAGACCGCCAGCCAGCCGGGCGTGGTGAAGTCATTGAGGGCGATGCGGTCGCCGTGCCGTACGCCCAGCCGCAGCAGGCCGGTCGCGATGCGGTCGGACCGCTGGTCCATCTCCGCGTACGAGATCCGCCGTTCCCCTGCCGACCAGCCCGTTCGTTCCTCGGTGGCCGCCGCGCGCAGGAGGTCGCCCACGCGTTCCCCGGTCACGACCCCACCTTGAGGTGCATGGTGAGGAACGCGATCTGGTCGCCGACGATCCGTTCGACCAGCGGCGGGTGGTACACGGTGAAGTGGTCAGCGTCGTAGTGCTTGAGGACGCCGCGGGGTGCGGCGGCGGCGACCTTGACCGCGATCGCGGGATCGATGAGGTTCTCGCGGTCGCTCTGGCACACCAGCAGCGGGCACCGGATCCGGGTCGCGCGGGCCGAGGCGTTGTAGAACAGCATCTCCAGCCCGGCGGCGGCTGCCACGCGGTTGTCGAACCGGTAGCCGGGCGGGCAGACCGACTCCCAGCCCTCCACGGCGCCCGGCTGGTTGACGAAGGCCAGTTCTCCGGGTCGGCCGACGAACTGGACGTACCGTCGCGGCCGGCGGAGCACGGCCCGGAGCAGGTCGGAGGTGATCGGGACGGTGAAGCGGGCCAGATGGCGCAGCCCGGCCCTGGTGGCGATGGCCCGGCCGTTGAGGACGGGGCACTGGACGACCGCTGCCGCGAGTTCTGGGTGACGGGCGGCTGCGGCGACCACGTGGCTGGCGCCGAACGAGGTCCCCCACAGCGCGATCCGGCCGGGGTCGAGTTCCGCGTGGGTACGGGCGAACGCCAGCGCCGCGTCGATGTCCTGGGCGTACCGGCGCGGGCTGACGATCTGGCGTGGCAGGCCGCCGGACTCGCCCAGATGGCGGAAATCGAACGCCAGCACCGCCAGGCCCGCCGCGCTGAACCACTTCTCGTACTGGTCGAGCATCATCTCGTGGGTCGCTCCGCCGCCGTGCACTAGAACGACGACGGGATGCGGGCCAGGCCGTTCCGGGACGGTCAGCCAGGCCGCGACCTCATCGCCTCCGGAGGTGAAGGAGATACGTGTCGTCATGACGCTCCGTTCAAGTACGTTGTACGTGTACAGCGGGAAGTTAAACACGTACCTCGTACGTAATCAAGAAGGAGAGCCATGCCCGCACCCCGGAAGTTCACGCGTGAGCAGTTGCAGACCGCCGCGCTCGACCTCGTGGACCGGGAGGGACTGGACGCGCTCACCATGCGCAGCCTCGCCGGCCTGCTGGGCACCGGCCCGATGACGATCTACAACTACATCGATGGCCGTGAGGGGCTCGAAGAACTCGTCACCGAGGCCGTGATGTCCCAGGTGAGCTGGACCGAGGAACCCTCGGACGACTGGCGGCTGCGAGTCCGCGTGATCGCCGAAGCGATGTGGCGGGCCGTGCGCGCCCACCCCGGCACCATCCCCTTGATCCTCACCAGGCGCAGTCTCGACACCGGCACGCTCAGGCCGGCCGAGGCCCTGCTGAAGGCACTCGCCGGCAGCGGCCGGTCAGGAACCGACCTCCTGGTGGCCTTCCGCGTGGTGCAGGGCCTCATCATCGGCCTCGCGCAGGCGGAGCTCGCTGGACCGCTCGCACGGGCTCGCGGCGAGGACGCGGAGGTGGTCACCGGACGGGTCGCCGGCCTTCCGCCCGAGCGGTTTTCCCATCTGATCGAGGTAGCGCGGGCCGTGGAGACGAGCGACGCCGAGGCCGAATTCCACGCCGGTATGCAGATCGTCATCGGCGGCCTGGAGGCGGCCATCGAACGGCACCACGGAGCCCCATCGCTAGTTAGCGAGGCTTGATTGCCGGAACGGCCAGTGGCGTAGCGGCCCGACGCGGCCGGAGTTACCGCAATCCAGCGCTCCGATGCGGCTGGGACCGCTGGCCCGTCGTCAGGGTGCGGGGGTTTCGTTGTCGGGGGTGGCGCGGTGGACGATGCGATGAATGGTGGAACGACCGACGCTGTACTCGGTGGCCAGGTCCGCCAGGGACACCTCGCCCTCGGCATACCGGCGCCGGATGGACCGCCGGGCCGGTTCGGGCAGTTTGGGCTGCTTGCCCTTGAGCTTGCCGTTCCTTTTGGCCAGCGCCATGCCCTCACGGGTGCGCAGGTTCCTCAGGTTCGCCTCGAACTCGGCGACCATCGCCAGGGTCTGCAGGAACAGCCGGCCGAACGGGTCGTTCCAGTCGTGGACTGAACCGCCCAGCCCGAACAGCACGCCCCGACCGGACAGGTCGGTGAGGATCTGGTTGGCTTCGGCCATGTTGCGGGCGAACCGGTCGAACTTGGTCACGGTGAACACGCTGCCCGGCCACACCGCGGCCAGGGCCTGGTCCAGGCCGCCGCGGTTGCGGCGGGTGGTGCCGGAAAAGCCCCGGTCGATGTAGATCCGATCCTGCGGGACGCCGAGCGCGAGCAGCTGCTCGATCTGGATGACGATGTCCTGCTCGTCGGTGGAGCAGCGGGCGTAGCCGACCCGGACGGTGCCCGGGGGTCGTGGAGTCCGCGGCGTTCACGCCGTCCAGTGTTCCGGATAGGGCCCCGTCATCGGGACGGTTCGCCGAACACTCTTACGGAACACCTCGACCTGGGGCGTCGTCCCGGCCGGCTGGTGTTCCGGTGGGGGATCCTCAAATGGAACAGCCCAAACGATCACCCCGCGCCAAGACAATGATCATTCTCAGCGCCAACCGCTGTTCCTGGATTCCTCACCCCCGGACCCTCGGCATCTGCTCGTTGGAGGCGGTCGCTCTTGCGGTCATGTGGGCCGGCGAGCTTGGGACGCCCCACGGAGGACGGCCCAGGCGAACACCTGGGCCACCTCCCCGGCGCCGGTGAGGCTCCGGCCGCGTACGGCAGCACCGTCCTCGCATTCGCTGCGGTCAGCCGGTACGGCGGGCGCGGGCCAGAGCCAGCCCGCCGATGACCGCGCTCGCCAGACCCACCAGCAGGGCCACGAAAGCTCCGCCCAGACCGTTGCCGGTGCCGAGACCTCCGTCGGAGGTGGCCACGACCAGCGCGCCGATGGCCATGCCGATCAGCCCCGCCACCAGGGCGGCGATGGCTCCGTTCCTGCTGGAGCGGACCAGAGCCAGCCCACCGGCGACCACGCCGGCCAGCGCCACGAGCGCGGCCACGCTGGACCCGAGTCGTCCGGAACTCATGGCGTAGGCACCGGCGGCGGCCGGCTGGGCCGAGACGTGTGCGGCCGCCGGTGTGGCGAGCGCGAGGACTCCGAGCGGTACTGCTGCGGCCGCGGTGAACAGGTGACGGACTGGCATGGGGTGCTCCTTCTCATCGAGCGATTCGACGTGACCCGAGCATGTCCGCCAGGCCCACCGCCGGTCGTCGTGCAGGCGCAGACTCTTCGCGCTGCCCTCGATGCCGTAGCCGCCTACCGCGGGCGCAGTAGGAACCGTGAAGGTACGGCGTGTGCGGTAGGCGGGTCGTCCTTCGTGCGCGGGAGTCGCCCGCGCGGGCATCCGGGCTAGGGTGCGCGCTATGAGCCGGGAACGGATCGGTGTCAGAGACTGGGCGATCGCCGCCGGTGTGGCGGCCATCCTGCTGGTCACCGGGTTATCCGGGCAGCCCTCCCCCACGCATCTCGACCCGCTGGGCTACGCGTTGCTGATGGCCGGCGGTCTGGCGCTGGCCGCGCACCGCAGGGCTCCTGTCACCGTGCTGGCCGTGACGGGGTCGTGCGTGCTGGGCTACCAGGCCCTGGGTTTCGAGGTGCCTGCCCTCGCGTTTCTGTTCGCCGTGTTCGCCGCGGTACGGGCCGGACACCGCGTCATCACGGTCGCGGGTACGGTGATCATGCTGGCCGCACTTCCGTTCGCGATCCTGGCCGCTCCCCACGGGTGGTCCGTGGACGAGGCGTTCACGCAGTCCCGGGAGGCCCTCCAGCTGGCCTGGCTGATCGCCGCCGGGGCGGCGGGTGAGGCGCTGCGCCAGGCCGAGCGCCGGGCGGACGAGGCCGAGCGCACCCGCGAGGAGACCGCGCGGCGCCGCGCCGACGAGGAGCGGCTGCACATCGCGCGGGAGCTGCACGATTCGCTCACCCATCAGATCTCCGTCATCAAGGTGCAGGCCGAGGTCGCCGTCCATCTGGCCAACAGGCGGGGTGAACAGGTACCGGAGGCGCTGCTGGCGATCCGGGAGGCCGGGCGGGAGGCGGCCCGGGAACTGCGCGCGACCCTGGAGGCGCTCCGCGACGACGGCAAGAGCCCGCCGCACGGGCTCGACGACGTCCAGGAACTGATGGAACGGGCGCGTACGACCGGCCTGGACGCGAAGCTGACGATCGAGGGACGGCGGCATGACGTGCCGGCCGCGGTGGACCGGACCGCCTACCGGATCGTTCAGGAGTCGCTCACCAACATCGCCCGCCATGCCGGCGCCGCGACGGCGTCGGTCCGGATCGACTACCGTCCCGACACCCTGGTCATCCAGGTCGATGACGACGGCGAGGCCACGCCGGACACCGCGCAGGTGCCCGGCGTCGGGCTGCTCGGGATGCGCGAACGCGTCACCGCTCTCGGCGGCCGCCTGCAGGCGGCGCCGCGCGGCGAGGGCGGCTTCTCCGTCCAGGCCGAACTTCCCGTGGACCGGACGTCGTGATCCGTGTCCTGCTGGTCGACGACCAGCCGCTCATCCGCAGCGGGTTCCGGGCGCTGCTGGAGATCGAGGACGACATCGAGGTGGTGGCCGAGGCCGCCGACGGGAGCGAGGGCCTGGCCCTGGCCAGGGAACACCTGCCCGACATCGCGCTCATCGACGTCCAGATGCCGGTCGTCGACGGCATCGAGGCGACCCGGCGCATCGCCGCGGACCCGGCCCTGGCCGGGGTGCACGTCGTCATCCTGACCAACTACGGCCTGGACGAGTACGTCTTCAACGCGCTGCGCGCCGGCGCGGCCGGATTCCTCGTCAAGGACATCCAGCCGGAGGACTTCCTCCACTCCGTACGCGTCGCCGCGCGCGGCGACGCGCTGCTGGCCCCGTCGATCACCCGCCGGCTGATCGACCGGTACGTCACCCAGCCGCTCGACACCGGCATCGGCACGGGGCTCGAGGACCTGACCAACCGCGAGCGCGAGGCCGTGACCCTGGTCGCGCAGGGCCTGTCCAACGACCAGATCGCCGGCCGCATGGTGATCAGCCCGCTGACCGCGAAGACCCATGTCAACCGGGCCATGACCAAGCTGCACGCCCGCGACCGTGCCCAACTCGTCGTCTTCGCCTACGAATCCGGCCTGGTCATCCCGCGCGGCTCCTGACCTCCAGGGCCGCGGTAGGGGCTCGGGACCAGCGGCCACGCCGCCTCATCGGCCACGGCGCCGACGGCCCTGCGGATCGCCGAACGCCTCAACCCCCGCAAGGCGGGGTCAGGATCGACTGGACCGTTGCGGTGACGATCCGGGCGGCTTCCTCTTCCTCCACCCCGTGGGCACGGCTGTCCTGCGCGGCGCCTTGCAGGACGTAGTGGACGACGTTGACCAGCCAGGTGATCGGCAGATCGGTGCGGAACACGCCTTCGTCCTGACCGCGGCGGATGAGCTGCTCGACCCGTTCGGCGGGCTCGGCGTGCAGCCGGCGGATGTCCTCGGCGGGAAGGACGCCCTGGGCCGCCGTCAGCAGCGCCGTGGATTCGGCCACCAGGGACCAACTGGACGTGAGGAGCCTGGTCAGGGCTTCTCGGGCGTCCCCGGTGAGATCGACGGCTGACAGCACCTTCTCGCCGGCGTCCAGTGCGTCCGCCAGTGCCGCCTCGATCAGCTCCGCGCGGGTGCGGAAGTGGCCGTACAGGGTCATCCGGCCCACTCCGGCGGCCTTGGCGATCTCGTCGATGTTCGCGTTGGGATCCCTGCTCAGGCTGTCCCTGGCGGCGGAAAGGATGCGGGCGATGCTGCGTTCGGCGTCGGCGCGACGGCGAGGACCGGCTGCGGTGGGCATGCCGCCAGTCTAACTCGTACGAAAAAGTACGCGTTACCCTCACCGGTGCCCGTCGGCCTGCCAGGACATCTCCGGGGAGGCCGTCAGGGCGCCCCCACCGGGGGCTCGACCGCTGACCGGATGGCCGCGGCGATGCAGTCGAGGACGCGCTCCAGCCCGTACCGGAACTGGTCGTCGCGGCTCAGGTGCGGCCCGCGCGCCTCCATCACGATCTTGGTGAAGACCGGGTACTCCCCGCTCTCCAGCAGCCGGTGCACGTACGGGGAACTGCGCGCCATCCAGTCCGCCTCGGTGAGCCCGCTGCGGCGGACCTCCTCGGCCCAGCCGACCTCCTCGCGGACGGAGCTTTCGACGTAGCCGTTCAGCAGGCCCATGAGGCTGAGGTTGTCGTCGATGGGGACGTGGGCGTCGAGGGCTCCCATCACCCGTTCGATCACGCGCAGCTGGTTGGGGCCGAAGCTGGGGAGCGACCGGTGCACGGTGGTGGCCCACGGATGCCGCAGCCACATCGCCCGCCACTCGTCGGCGTAGTGCGCCAGATCCGCGCGCCAGTCGCCGGAGGGCACTCCCTCCAGGTCGATCTCGCCCATCAGCCGGTCGGCCACGAGTTCGATGAGGTCGTCGCGGCTCGGGACGTACCGGTAGAGCGACATCGCGCCCGCGCCGATCTCGGCGGCGATCCGCCGCATGGTGGCGGCCTCCAGCCCCTCGGCGTCGGCGATCCGGACCGCCGCCTCGGTGATCTGCGCGCGGCTGTAGGCCGGCTTCGGCCCGCGGGCCGGGCGCTCGGGCCGCATCCAGATGCTCACGTACTCGGCGTCGGTCACCGTTCCACCTCCCACTTGCGTACATAGTACCCAGTAACTTAGCCTGACCGTTATAACTGCGTACAACATACCCAGTGGAGGCATGATGGCCGATCCGATCGTGGTCGCCGAGGGGCTGCACAAGTCCTTCGGCGACACCCAGGCGCTGCGGGGCCTGGACCTGAGCGTCCCGAGAGGAACGGTCTGCGGCGTGCTCGGCCCGAACGGCGCGGGCAAGACGACCGCGGTGCGCGTCCTGGCGACCCTGTCCGATCCCGATGCCGGGCACGCCCGCATCGCCGGGTACGACGTCGTCCGCGAGCCCGACCATGTGCGGGCCAGGATCGGGCTCGCGGGCCAGTACGCCGCCGTGGACGAGAAGCTCACCGGCCGCGACAACCTGCGCATGTTCGGGCGCCTCTACCACCTGTCCCGGCGCGAGGCGCACCGGCGGGCCGACGAGCTGCTCGAACGCTTCGGCCTGATGGACGCCGCCGACCGCCAGGTCACCGGCTACTCCGGCGGCATGCGGCGCCGCCTCGACCTGATCGCCAGCCTCATCCTGCGCCCGGAGGTGCTCTTCCTGGACGAGCCGACCACCGGCCTGGACCCGCGCAGCCGCGGCGAGATCTGGGACAGCGTCCGCGGGCTGGTGGCGGACGGCACCACGGTGCTGCTCACCACGCAGTACCTGGACGAGGCCGACCGGCTGGCCGACGACATCGCCGTCATCGACCACGGGCGGGTCATCGCCACGGGCACGCCCGACGAGCTGAAGGCCACGATCGGAGACCGCCTCGACGTCGTCCTCGAAGACCCCGCCGCGATACGTCCGGCGGCGACGGCGCTGAACGCCATGGCCGGGGCCGATCCCACGATGACGGGCCCCGACCGGCTCAGCGTCGCCCTGCCCGCCGGCCGTCACCGGCTCGCCGACATCGTGCGCGAGCTCGACCGCGCCGGGGTCACCGCGGCCGACGTCAGCCTGCGCCGCCCCACTCTCGACGAGGTGTTCCTGCGCCTCACCGACCGGAAGGAACTCCTCTGATGACCACCCTGAACCCGCCGACGGGCGGCCGCCTGCGCTGGACGTTCACCGACGGGCTGACCCTGGTCGGCCGCGAGCTGGGACGGGTGCGGCAGGAGCCCGGCGAGCTCGTCGGCATGCTGGTCTTCCCGGCCATCATGGTGGTGCTGTTCGGGTACGTGTTCGGCAGCGCGATCCAGGTGCCGGGCGGCGGCGACTACCGCGAGTACCTCATGCCGGGCCTGTTCTCGATGGTGACCTTCACGGCGGTCATGTCGGTCATGATGCGGGTGGCCTCCGACGCCTCCCGCGGCGTGATGGACCGGTTCCGCTCCATGCCGATGGCGCGGTCGGCGGTGCCGTTCGGGCAGACCGGAGCCGACCTGCTGGCCGGCGTGCTGTCGATGGCCGTCATGGCGGGGGCGGGCCTGCTGGTGGGATGGCAGCCGCACCGCGGCCTGATCCCCGCCGCCGAGGCGTTCCTGCTTCTGATCGTGCTGCGGTACGCGCTGAGCTGGGTGGGCGTCTATGTGGGCCTGGTGGTGAAGAACGAGCAGGCCGCCGACCAGATGGTGCCGCTGTTCCTGCCGTTCACGATGCTGTCCAACTCGTTCGTCCCGACCGACGGTATGCCGGGGTGGTTGCGGTTCCTGGCCGATTGGAACCCGGTGAGCGCGATCACCGCCGCCACCCGGGGGCTGTTCGGCAATCCGGGTGTGCCGTCCGGTGACGTCGCCTGGCCGCTCGCGCACCCGGTGGCCGCCGTCCTGCTCTGGTCGGCCGCGCTGCTGGTGGTGTTCGTTCCGCTGTCGATCCGTACCTACAAGCGCAGGGGACGGTGAACGCCGGGCCCGGCGGGCCGGGTCACCGGCCGGTAAGCGGCCTCCACCTGATCGTCGTCGGGCGCCGAGCACGGATACTCCGCCTCGAAGCACGCGGGTTCGTGAGAGCCGGTCAGGCGCTCGTACATGACAGGTGGCCGGGGAGGTCGGTGAGCCGTTCGATGCGGAGCACCGTCCCGTCCGCCGCCGGAGACGGTCCACCGGTGACGAAGTCGACGCCGCGGTCCAGCCAGATGCCGGTGAGCCCGGCGAGGGCGGCCGCGTTCACGTCGCTTTCCAGCATGTCGCCCACGTTGACCGCCTGCGCTGGATCCGTCCGCATCCACTGGCAGGCGGTGGCGTAGGCGAGGGGCTTGGTCACACCGAGCTCGGTCGGGGTCAGGACGGCTTCGAAGTAGTCCAGGAGGCCGAAACGGGCGAGCTTGGCACGCTGCTGCCCGGGGTCCCCGTTGGTGAGAACGGCCAGGCGCGGTCCTCGAGGAAGCCGTTTCAGGTTTTCCAGGCAGGGCTGGACATCGGGATAGCACCGCCAGGACTCCCCGAACACCGTGAGGTAGCGCTCGGTGATCCAGGCGTCCAGAAGGAGGGGACTCTCCGGAACCGGCTCGCCGAGCATCGGCAGGAAGGAACGGAGCCTGCGCCGGTGGTGCTCGGCGAAGGAGCACTGACCGGCCAGGTACTCCCGCATGTGGCGCCCCTCAAGCGTCCACCACAACGTCAGCAGTTCCTCCGGTGGAGCCGTCGCGTTCGGCGAGGCCTGGACGATCTGTCCGATCGCTTCCCAGACCGCGCTTCGATGATCGACCAGGGTGCCGTCCAGATCGAAGAAGACCACATCGGCCATGGGGCGATCATCTCGTGGCGCTCGGCCCCGACGCCAGCCGATGAACCCGGACGGCGCCTCCCGCCGGTCAGGTGAGGTACCGGAACGCGCGCGGTCTTGCGCGAGGCCGTCGAGGAGACCGGTCCGATCACCGCTGGCGGAAGACCCTGCTCGAGCTCGGTGCTCAGCCTCCTTCGAGTTCCCGGCGTGCGGTAGCGGCGATGCGAGTGAGTGCGGCCCCGAGGTGGCGGCGCTGAGCGGCGCTGAGCGGATCGAACACGAGCCGCTTCACCTGCGCGACGTGTTCGGGTGCGCTCTCGACGAGCTTGCGCCGGCCGGCGTCGGTCAGGGTGGCGAGGGTGTACCGGCCGTCGCCGGGGTCGGGCCGGCGGGCGACCCAGTCGCGGGCCTCGAAGCGGTCCATCACCTTCGTCATGCGCGGCTGGGTGCTGTCGCAGCCCCGGGCCAGGTCGCTGAGCCGCATCGTGGCCTCGTCGGCCATGGACAGCCGGGCCAGGACCCCGTACTCGAAGTTGGAGATGCCGGCGTCTCGCTGCAGCTGGCGGTCGAGGGCCGCGGGGAGGGCGATGACGACGGTGAGTAGTGCCTGCCACAGGTCCTGCTGGTCGTCGTCGAGCCACGGTGACTGGGTGTCCATGAGCCTCATCATACTTGCCCAGGCAACTCGCGTCACTTGCCTAGGCAAGTCTCATGGGCTACCTTTTCAGTTGCCTAGGCAAGTAAAAATACTTGCCTAGGCAAGTTAAGGAGTTGATCTGGATGACCACCACGAGCGGCCTGGCCTCCCTGAACGGCCCGGCTTCCCCCTTCCGGTCGCGCACACCGGCCGCCGCCTATGACGACCTCCTTGCCCGGGTCCTGCCACAGGCGCGGGAGCAGCGGGTGTGGACCCCCTCCGACGGGCCGCTGCCCAGCCTGTTCGTCAGCCACGGGGCGCCGTTCACCCTCGACGACCCGCAGTGGCTCGGCGACCTGTTCGACTGGGCCCGGTCGATGCCCAAGCCCCGGGCCATCGTCGTCATCTCGGCCCACTGGGAACGGGCACCGGTCGCGATATCCGCAGCCGGGGCCGACACCCCGCTCTACTACGATTTCAGCGGCTTCGACCCTCGCTACAAGACCCTGCCCTACGCGACCCCGGACGCCACCGACCTGGCTCGGCGACTCACGGGCCTGCTGGGCAGAACGCCGGTGCACGAGTTCGCCGGCCGCGGCCTCGACCACGGCGCCTTCATCCCGCTCATGGCCATGTATCCGGCGGCCGACGTCCCGGTCGTGCAGCTGTCAATGCCCAGCCTCGACCCGGGTGCTCTGCTCGAGCTCGGGGCACGCCTGCGGCCCCTGCGCGAAGAAGGCATCCTCGTTCTCGGCTCGGGCTTCATGACGCACAGCTTCGCCGTCTTCCACCGGCCGGAGCTCGCCGCCGACACCACGGCCTTCGACGCATGGGCCGTCGACGCCCTCGCCCGGGGCGACGCCGACGCCCTCACCGACTACCGCACCAAGGCACCCGGCGCCGCGGTCGCCCATCCGACGGCCGAGCACTTCGTCCCGCTGCTGCTCACCGTCGGCGCCGCCGACGACCCCGGCAGCGCCGTGAGCGCCATCGACCGCATGGTGATGGGCAACTCCACCCGGTCGGTCCAACTGACCTGAGCGCCTGGACGCGCTCCACCTTCCCGCCTGATCGCCTCATCCCTTTGCGACGACATCACTACACCCTGAAGGAATGCCATGAAGGCAATGCGTTTTCACGAGTTCGGCGGCAGCGAGGTCCTGCGCTACGAGGACGTCGACCGTCCGGTCCCCGGCGCCGGGCAGGTGCTGGTACGGGTGGCGGCCACGTCGTTCAACCCGGTCGACGACCACATCCGCGCCGGTGTCATGGCCGAGATGCTCCCGATCACTCTCCCGTACGTGCCGGGGATCGACCTGGCGGGCACCGTCGCCGAACTCGGCGCGGACGTGACAGGCCTGAAGGCCGGCGACCGGGTCGTGGCGATGCTGCCCCTCGACTCCGCCGGCGGCGCCGCCGAGTACGTGCTCGTCCCGGCCGAGTCCCTGGCCCCGGCGCCCCGGTCCACCGAACTGGCCGACGCCGCGGCGCTGCCGCTGACCGGCCTGGCGGCCTGGCAGACGGTGTTCGAGCTCGCCGAGCTGAAGCCGGGACAGACCGTCCTGGTGAACGGGGCGGGGGGCGCGGTGGGCAGTCTCGTGGTGCAGCTCGCCGTCGACGCGGGAGCGCACGTGACCGCGGTGGACGCGCCGCAGCACGCCGACCGCCTTCGCGGCTACGGTGCGGACCGGGTCATCGGTCCCCTCGACCTCGCCGCGGGTCCGGCCGCCGTGGGCGGCCGGTTCCAGGTCGTGGTGAACCATGTGCGCGTCTCCCCGGAGGAGCTCGCGCAGCTGACGGACTACGTCGCCGACGGCGGGGCCGGCGCCAGCACGGCCGGCCCGATTCCCGAGGACCCCGCCCGGGGGGTGCGCTGCGCCGGCCTGTGGGTCCGCAGCGACGGAGCCCAGCTGACCGAGCTGGTCGCCAAGGTGGACGCCGGCAAGATCCGGCTGCACGTCACCGCCCATCGCCCGGTGACCGAACTGGCCGCCGTGCACGAGGACGCCGGCGCCGGGCGGCTGCCCGGCAAGACGGTCATGCTCGCTCCCTGACCGCACCCGACCGGGCCGCCCGCCGTTGACTCTCCGGCCGGCGGGCGGCCCGGAGGTTCGACGGCGGGCCGCACCCGCGACCCCGCCGGCGCCGGCGCGGCCATGCGGCAGACCCCGCATGCACCTTGGCCGGGCATGTAGGGATCAGACCGTTCGCCGACGCTCAGGGGCCCTGGGTCGGTCGTCGTTGCACGGCGTCGGCGATGGCGGCGGTCACGAACTTGCCGACGACCGCCGGGGCCGGCGGGCCGGGGTCGCGGTCCGCGAACAGGAGATGCCCGCCGCCGACCAGGGACAGGGTGAGCGAGTCGATGTCGGCATCGGCCGCGATGCGGCCCAGGTCACGCTCGTCGGCCAGATAGGCGGAGATCGCGGTCGTGGCCTGGGCGAGGATCGCGATGCCGCCGCCGGGCCTGGCTCGCCGCAGCCGCGCGCGCAGCTCGTCCCGGAAGGTGATGAGCGGGATGATCGCCACCGGAATCGGTCCGAACACGGTGGTCAGCGCGCAGGTGAGGTTGCCGGCCACCGTGCCGGTGCCGGCGGACTCGCGCAGTGCCCTCGCCTGCGTCTCGAGCCGCGCGGCCCGGTCGAGCACCAGGTCGGTGAGGAAGGCGTCGAAGTCGGGGAAGTGCCGGTGCAGGACGCCTTTGGCGCAGCCCGCCTCGTCGGTGACGGCACGGCTGGTCAGCCCGTTCGGCCCGTCGCGCAGGAGCACGCGTTCGGCAGCGTCGAACAGCCGCTGCCGCGCATCGCGAAGGTGCACCCCAGTCGGCATCCACAGATCCTCTCGCGTCGACCCGCCGGCATCCGTTGCCCAGTGGGCGAGCGCCCATTAAGGTGGGCACATGCCCATAATAGCGCGAGAGCAACCGGAACCGTCCCCGGCGGAGCCGCACAGGGCCCGCCGGATGGCCGAGTCGTTCGGCGCGGACGCGCAACGCTACGACCAGGCCCGGCCCGGCTACCCCGAGGCGCTGGTGGCGCGGATCGTCGCCGGGAGCCCCGGGCCCGACGTGCTCGACGTCGGCTGCGGTACCGGCATCGCAGCGCGCCGGTTCCAGGCCGCCGGCTGCGCCGTGCTCGGCATCGAGCCCGATGCGCGGATGGCCGACGTCGCGCGAGCCCGCGACCTGCGGGTCGAGGTGGCGACCTTCGAAGCCTGGCAGCCCGCCGGCCGGATGTACGACGCGGTCATCGCCGCCCAGTCATGGCACTGGGTGGATCCGGTCGCCGGCGCCGTGAAGGCGGCACATGTGCTGCGTCCGGGGGGACGGCTGGCGATATTCGGGCACGTGTACGAGCCGCCCGCCGAGGTGGCCGAGCCGTTCGCCGCCGCCCTCCGGCGGGCGGCGCCCGACTCCCCGTTCAACGGCCAACCGGCCCAGCGTCCGCACGACCTCTACCGGGCGGCATACGCCAAGGTCGCCGACCAGATCCGCGAGACCGAGCGGTTCAACGATCCCGAGCAGTGGCGATTCGACTGGGAGCAGTCCTACACGCGCGACCAATGGCTGGACCTGCTCCCCACCACCGGCGGCCTCACCCGGCTCCGTCCAGGCCAAGTGGCCGAGATACTGGACGCGGTCGGGGCCGCCATCGACTCCCTGGGCGGCCGCTTCACGATGAACTACACCACCCTGGCCACGACCGCCGTACGCGCCGGTACCTCCTGAACGCCCACTCTCGCTCTGTGGGCAGTGGGTCAGATCCAGGTCTTCATCGCCGATGCCGGCGTCATCACCGCCGCAGGCGCCGGGAGACGGAGAGGCGCCTTGGTGAGATTTGCCCAGCCTTTGGGTACTTTACCTTCCGGATGGTAAAGCTAGGGGCGTGGGAACCAACAAGCGAGAACGCATCCTGCAGGGCGCTCTGGAACTGCTGCGCGTCGAAGGCGGCGGCACGATCACCCTGGACGCCGCCGCACGGCAGGCCGGGTTGACCAAGCCCGGGCTGATGTACCACTTCGCGACCAAGGAGGCGTTGATGCTCGGCGTCGTGGAGTACGTCGCGGAGCGGTGGGAACTCCTTTTGCTCGCCCGCCTGGACGGGCCCCTGGAGTCCGCCTCGCCGTACCAGCGGATCCGCGCCTACGTCGAGGTCGCCCTGACGGAGCGGTTCGACCGAGCGGACTTCGCGATCTTCTCCGACGCCGTCTACCGCGACGCCCTGACCGATACCTGGGTGCGCCGGTTCGAGCCGTGGCTGACCGTGCCCGGCGGCCTGCCCGAGCCCGACAGGGCCCGGCTGACGGCCGCACGGCTGCTCGCCGACGGCTACTGGACGGCCGCCGCCACGGGTGTCTTCCCCGTCCCCGAAGCCGACCGCGCTCGTGTACTCGCGATCGCCGATCACCTCATGAAAGACGAGACGTCCTGATGAAGAAGTGGCTGCCGCTGCTGGTGGCGATCCTGCTCGAAGTGACCGGCACGCTGTCGCTGCGCGCCGCGCTGGACCACCCGGCCTGGTACGTGCTGGTGGCCGCCGGCTACATCGGCTCGTTCACCTCCCTCGGCCTGGCCCTGCGTGCCGGCCTGCCGCTCGGCGTCGCCTACGGCATCTGGGGCGCCGTGGGCGTCGCCCTGACCGCCGTCCTGGCCACCGTCTTCTTCGGTGACGCGCTCACTCTCGTCATGGGCATCGGCATCGTCCTGGTCATCGCCGGAGTCCTGTGCGTGGAACTCGGCCACAAGGCCCGCCCCGCCCAGGAAGGAAACCCGTCATGACCTGGCTCAGCCTGATCGGGGCGATCATCTCCGAAGTCGCCGCCACCCTGTCCCTGCGCATGGCCGCCCGCCCCGGCGGGCACAAGGCCTGGTTCGCGGCCGTGGGTGTGGGCTACCTGGTCGCTTTCGCCTTCCTCACCCTCACCCTGAGCGGCGGCATGGCGCTCGGCGTCGCCTACGGAATCTGGGCCGCCCTCGGCGTCGCCCTGACTGCGCTGGCCTCACGCGTGCTGTTCAAGGAAGCGCTCACCAAGGTCATGGGCCTGGGCATCGTCCTGATCGCCGCGGGAGTCCTGGTCATCGAACTCGGCGCGGCCCACTGACCGTCCGGGCCATCCTGGTCCTGCAGCGGGTCAGGCGGGTTGTTCGACCTCCAGGCCGCCGTCCGCGAGACGTCGGCGGCGTTCCCGCCGACCGACCGACCCGAACGACAAGCGCTCCCCGGTCGTGGCGGAGAAGTCCGCTCGAACCCACCTCGGACGCGCCCAGCGGCAAGCCAGATCAGATGACACCCGTCCGTGCGGCAGTCTCGTTCTTGCGCTGATTGGCGTTGAAGCGCGCCTTCTTCTGACGGTTACCGCACGTGTTCATGTCACACCATTTGCGGGTGCGACTTTGACTGGTATCGAAGAAGGCGGCTCGGCAGGTCGGCGATGCACACAAGGCCAATTTTCCGTCTCGTTCACCTGCGATGACGCTGATCGCGTCGGCGGCGATCACGCTAAGGGCATCTTCTACGCAGGAAGCCGGACTAAGACGCCATTGACGATCGCCCTCGGGCGTCAGGATAGCCGCGGCCCGCCCCTGGATGCTGCAGTCATTGATGATTTGGATAGCAGGCGCAGGGAGAGCGTCTCGGATCGCGGCCGCTGTCGCGGCGGCGTGAATCGATTCTCTCAGTTCCCGAGCGAGTTCGAGCTGGGCGGCGGTGCAGGACTCCACGGCCAGGCCGTTCACTGCCAGCCAGTCGACGAGTCGCTGCGGCGTGGGAATGCGCTCCACAGCGTCGCCACAACGCTCCGTCAGAGTCGCCGTGAAGCTGGTCGCCAGCACGTTACCGAGACGAAAGTCAGGCAACCGGGTCCGCATGGAACCAGCTTAGCAGGTTGCACACTGAAATCGGACATGCTAGAACCGTCTTAGCCGGTTCCAGACCGGTTCCACGATGACCAGGAGGTCTCATGCCCGCACAGCGTCCAAGCAGCGACGTGCAAGCATTCGAAGCCCACGCGACCGACGCCGACCTCGACGATCTGCGCGCGCGGCTGACCGCGGCGCGGCTCCCGGAAGCCGAGACGGTCCATCGCGCCGCACCTGACCCTCGCCGATGGGAACAGGGCGTTCCTCTCGCCGACCTCGTCGATGTCGTGAACTACTGGCGCACCGGTTACAACTGGCGGTCGTTCGAGGAGCGCCTTAACGGTATCGGCCAGTTCCGCACGACCATTGACGGTCTGGGAATCCACTTCCTGCACCGCCGTTCCGCGCGGGCGGATGCCACTCCCCTGATCTTGACGCACGGCTGGCCGGACAGCATTGCCCGGTTCATCGATGTAGTGGACGAGTTGGCGGATCCGAAAGATGCGGACGCGCCGGCGTTCCATGTCGTGGTTCCATCGCTACCAGGCTTTGGTTACAGCGACAGGCCGGCCACCACCGGATGGGGAACCGAAAAGATCGCGGCCGCATGGGTGGAACTGATGGGAAGACTCGGCTACAGCAAATTCGCGGCCCACGGCGGCGACTGGGGAGGTAATATCACCACGGTTCTCGGCGGCAGGTTCCCGGCGCACGTTCTCGGCATCCACACGACGTTCGCGGAGGCGCCACCCGGGTTGACAACGGACGGGCTGACGGCGGTCGAGCGCACGTGGACCGAGGAAACCCGCGATTTCTGGCACCACCGCGCGGCGTACGCGAAGCTGCAGGCGACCCGACCGCAGACCATCGGCTACTCACTCGTCGACTCACCGGTCGGGCTTCTCGCCTGGATCCTGGACAAGTTCGCCGAGTGGACAGATACCGACGACAGCCCGTTCGAGACGATCTCCAGAGACCGCCTCCTTGACGACGTCACCCTGTATTGGCTGACGCGGACCGGCGCATCGGCGGCCCGCATCTACTACGAAAGCCACAACTCGCTGGACCCCGAACTTCGGGTCGACGTCCCGTCAGCACTCACCATGTATCCCCGCGACGTCGAGAAGTGTCCGCGCCCGTGGGCACAGGAGCGGTACCGGCAGATCGTCCGATGGAGGACGCCCGAAGCCGGGGGACATTTCCCGTCGCTGGAGGTACCCGAGTATTTCGTCAAGGATCTACAAGAAGGCCTCGCGGCAGTACTGGCCGCTCATCGGTGAACGCGGCTGGGTACCGGAACTCGGAACCAGTCCGGAGATCCTGGGATGTCGGGGCGGGCGCTCTGGAGCACAAGTACGGGGTGAGTCGGCCGGTCAGGCGTTGAAGACGGCCTCGGGGTGGTCGCGGTTTCGTGCAGCCGTACCGCCTACGCCGAGGTGCCACCGCGCGTCGAGTACGCGCTCGCCCCGCTGGACGGCGGCCTGAACGAGATCGTCATGCAGCTGATCGGTTGGGCGGCCGACCACCACGACGAGATCCGCGCCGACCGTTCCCGTGCCGTGGAACGGGCGCTGCGTCGAGGACCGGTACTCAGCGCCTAGCCTCGTACCTGGTCAGGAGTACGCCGCCGGGGAACGTCCGGGTCTCCACCAGGGCCCGGTTCAGGCCTCGGTGACCACTGCCGCGCTCGGTCGGACCCGTCCAGAGTTCTGGAGCAGACACGGCGACGGGCAACCCGCCAGCCGCCTCTTCCGGCTGCTCATGTCGACGTACATCTGAACGTGCATCGCTCGGTACAGTTCAAAGTGCACTGCTCTCTTGGGCCTCATATGGCTGGGGAGCGCAGGGACCCTTGGTTCCCCGAGCGCAGACCAGGAGTCGTCGGCAAGGGCACCCCATGGGGCGCCGTTAAGGAGCGGCGATCCAGGTGCGGGGAAATTGTTTGTGTGAGTCTTGCCCAGCTTGTGATGCCGACCGCCGCTCCGTCATTCGGGAACGTATGCCTCCGAGCCTTCGAGGAACGCGATGTGGGCATGCTCATGGACCTCTCCCCTGACCACATTCATCCGGAGTGGACACATCGCCGACCCCGCAGCGTCATAGCCCATGACCAGCACCTTTTGTTGCCGCAGGCATGCTGGTCTGAGTTTCCTCAGAAAGGGGCCACGCCTGAGGTAGCCGCAGGTCAGCGGGTGCGGCGTCGGGCGCCTGGGCCAGCGTCTGCGGTGACCCTGGCGAGGTGCTGGTGGCGGAATTTGGCTTGTTTCTATTCCGTGTCACGCCTCTCCCCGCCTGGGCACGTCCGTTCTGTGCTGCATGGCGTTTCCGGTGTCGCCTGGTGGTGGGGGTTGCCGGGGCTGCGACGGCTCAGCGGCGTTCGTCGGTGCCTGGGGTCTTGGTGGTCGTGACGGCGATGCGGTTCCAGGTGTTGATCGTCAGGATCACCGCGATGAGCTGGGCCAGTTCGGTGTCGTCGAAGTGGTCGGTGGCACGCCGGTAGACATCGTCGGGGACGCCGTCGGTGATCTGTGTGATGGCTTCGGTCAGGGCCAGCGCCGCCTGCTCGTCGGGGGTGAAGAAGTGCGTCGCGTCCTGCCACACCTGGATCATGTGCAGGCGTTCCTGGTTCTCGCCCGCCTTCCGTGCGTCAGCGGTGTGCAGGTGGAGGCAGTACGCACAGCCGTTGAGCTGGGACGCGCGGATCTGGACCAGTTCGACCAGGGCTGGGTCCAGCCCGTCGCGGGCGGCGGCGTCGAAGCCGATGAGGGCTTTGAACGCGCGCGGCGCGGAAACGGCGAAGTCGACGCGGGAGGGGTGGAAGATCTCGGGGGCGTTGGTCATGCGGTTAGCCTAGGGACCCGAGAGACCGATCAAAGGGGGCATTCGGGTGCCGGATTCCCGGGTCAATTTTGCCCATGAGGCGGGCTCTGACCTGCATCTTGAGCTATCGCCCACAGGGCCTCGCCGGGCGGCGGTGGCGGCGGCGCTGCGGGAGGCGGTGCGCAGTGGGCGGCTCGCGCCGGGGACCCGGCTGCCGCCGTACCGCTCGCTCGCCGTGGATCTGGGGGTCGCACGCAACACGGTCGCGGACGCGTATGCCGAGTTGGTCGCCGAAGGTTGGCTGACAGCCCGGCAGGGTTCCGGCACCCGGGTCGCTGAGCGCGTCGTTGCCAAGCCGCGACGTGTTCCCAGGAAAGCCCCTGGCCGTGGGGACGGCGCCGCCCACGACCTGGGGCAGGGGCAGCCGGATGCGACGTCCTTTCCGCGCGCCGCGTGGGCCGCGGCCGTTCGCCGCGCGGTGACCGCCGCACCACATGACGCCTTCGCCCCCGGCAACCCTCAGGGGCGTCCCGAACTGCGGCGCGCGCTGGCCGAGTACCTCGCACGGACGCGTGGTGTGTCTGCTTCACCAGACCAGATCGTTGTCTGCGCCGGGTTCGCGCACGGGCTGCGTCTGTTGTTCGGCGGCGGGGTGCTGTCTGGGCCGCTGGCTGTCGAGCCGTACAGCCTGCCCTTCCACCGCAGCGTTCTGGCCGACGCCGGAGTGCGCACGATCCCCCTGGGCCTGGATGAACGGGGCGCGCGGACCGAGGAACTGGCGTCGCGCCCTGGCACCTCGTCGCGGCGCGGGGCACGTGCTGCTCTGCTCACTCCCGCTCATCAATTCCCGACCGGCGGCCCGCTGCATCCGACGCGCCGTGCCGCGGCCGTCGACTGGGCGCGCGGTCGTGGCGGTGTGGTGCTGGAGGACGACTACGACGGCGAGTTCCGCTACGACCGGGAACCGGTGGGCGCCGTTCAGGGGCTTGATCCCGACCACGTGGTCTACATCGGCTCGGTCAGTAAGAGCCTGTCCCCGGCGATCCGGCTCGGCTGGATGGTCCTGCCGCCGCACCTGGTCGACCTTGCGCTCGCGGCCAAGGGGTTGCGCGAAGCGTGGACGGGCGTCATCGACCAGCTCGCGCTCGCGGAGTTCATCGCCTCTGGGCACTACGACAAGCACATCCGCCGCATGCGGCAGCGCTATCGCGCCCGCCGCAACCGGCTCGTCGCGACGCTGGCCGAACGCGCCCCGCACGTCGCGGTGACCGGAATCGCGGCCGGGCTGCACGCCGTCCTGCGCCTGCCCCCGGGCACCGAGGCGTCCACCGTCAAGGCGGCCACCTGGATGGGCGTGGCCCTCGACGGACTGGCGACGTTCCGCCACCCCGACAGCCCCCAACCCCACCGGGACGGGCTGGTCGTGGGGTACGCCACACCGCCCGAGCACCGCTTCCGGCCGGCGCTCGACGCGCTGTGCCGCGCCCTGCCACCACCCCCCGACGTCTGAGCCGCGCGCCGCGCCCGCCGTGCCCCACACCGCGAACGCCCGGTTGCGCTCGCGTCCCTCGGCGAACTTCGTGGAGACCAGGGTGAGTGTCGCGGGGAACAGGAA